>NZ_JRVI01000084.1:0-6238 GCF_000783375.1 Sphingomonas sp. Ant20 | reverse complement strand
CGCTCGTGGGCGGCCCGGCCCCAATTTCGCTGACCGGCGGTGGAACGCATCGCGCAGGCCGCCTGAAACCCGCCCCACCTTTTACCACCACCCCGGGCGAGGGCCGGGGCCCAGTTGGGGGACGGGCATAACGACGGACGATCCTCCGTTACATCGACCTTTCCAACTGGGCCCCGGCCTCCGCCGGGGTGGTATAGCGGTCAATGGCATCCGCCACATCGCCCCACCCGCTGAGGTTTTCAGGCAACGCCCCCCAGCCTTCGCACGCAACACCAAAACTACCGCTGTCCCCCGCCCGAATCCCCTGCCACACTCCCCCTCGATGCAGCTTCGCCCACGCGACTCGAATCATCGCCAGCCAGGCGCCCCGGCGCCGCTTGAACGCGCGGGCTCCCATGCTCATCTCTGGTCGAACGCCATCCCAGGCGTGATGCGTGCCGGCCCGACCATACCCGATCACCGATCCGACACGTCTGCCCCCGAAAGGACCGCATGAGCCGTAAACCCGTTCCCGCCCAGTCCGGTGACCGCGCCCGAGTCGAGCTGCTGTTCGACAAGCCCCAACTCCTCGTCCGGCTCTTCGGCCAGTACGACCAGAATCTGGTAGCGCTCGAAAACCGCCTCGGTGTGTACATCACCGCGCGCGGCAACAAGATTGGTCTGGAGGGCACCGCGGAACAGGTCGCCAAGGCGCGCGACGTGCTCCACGATCTCTATGCCCGGATCCAGCGCGGCGAGGATGTCGACACCGGCCTCGTCGACGCGTCGATCGCGATGGCCGACGAACCCGTGCTTGAAGGCATCATCCGCGCCGATGCCGGCGGCGGCGCTGCCCCCCCGATCATGATCCGCACGCGCAAGAAGACGATCGTCCCGCGCACGCCGGCACAGGCGCACTACATGCGCGAGCTGACCAGCAACGACATGATCTTCGCGCTCGGGCCGGCAGGCACCGGCAAGACCTATGTCGCGGTCGCACAGGCGGTCCAGCAGCTCATCACCGGCAGCGTCCAGCGGCTGATCCTGTCGCGCCCCGCGGTCGAGGCGGGCGAGCGGCTGGGCTTCCTCCCCGGCGACATGAAGGAGAAGGTCGATCCCTATCTCCGTCCCTTGTACGATGCGCTCTACGACTGCCTCCCCGCCGAGCAGGTCGAACGCCGCATCGCGAGCGGCGAGATCGAGGTCGCACCAATCGCCTTCATGCGCGGCCGCACGCTGGCCGACGCGTTCGTGATCCTCGACGAGGCGCAGAATACCACGCCGGCGCAGATGAAGATGTTCCTCACCCGCTTCGGCCAGAACAGCCGGATGGTGATCTGCGGCGATCCCAAGCAGGTCGACATCCCCGGCGGCGTCGCCGCCTCGGGTCTGGCCGATGCGGTCCGCCGTCTGGAGGGGGTCGATAGCATCTCGATGTGCCGCTTCACCGTCGGCGACGTCGTCCGCCACCCGATCGTCGGCCGCGTCGTCGAAGCCTATGAAGGCAGCGACGCCTGATCCCTGCGCGGCTATTCCGGACATGCCGGGATAGCCGCCGGGCCGTCCGCATACCACAAGGGGTGCGGAACTTTGCCACCTGTGTAATGATTTCGTCCTGACGTTTCCGCCGGAAGGACCCGCATGCTCGAAATCGCGCTCTCTTCGGAGGCTCCCTGGCCCGACCAGGACTGGGACGGCCTCGCTAAGCGCGCCGCGACCGCGGCGATCGAACGCACGCCGCACGGCCAGCTGCTGACCGGCGCCGCCACGGTCGAGATCTCGTTCCGGCTCGCGTCCGACGACGAGGTCCACACGCTCAACAAACAGTATCGCCAGAAGGACAAGCCGACCAACGTCCTGTCCTTCCCGATGGTACAGGCCGATCTGCTCGAGACGATCGCGCAGAATTCGGACGATGGCGAGGTGCTGCTCGGCGACATCATCCTCGCGCACGGCGTCTGCGTCGCGGAAGCCGCGGAGCGCGGCATCTCGGTCGAGGATCATGCGATGCATCTGATGGTGCACGGCACGCTGCATCTGCTAGGCTATGATCATATGGACGACGACGAGGCGGAGGGTATGGAGCAGATCGAACGCGACGCGCTCGCCGCGCTCGGGCTCCACGATCCCTATCTCATCACAGAGGACTGACGACCACGATGGCCGATGGCCCCAATGCCGGAAACGGCGATAGTACCGACAGTATCTGGCGCGGGCTGAAAGGCCTGATCTTCGGTGCCCCCGACGAATCGCTGCGCGATCAGCTCGAGGATGCGATCGACCGGCACGAGGGCGATCCCGCCCCCGATGCCAAGGGCGATCTCACCCCGCTCGAACGCCAGATGGTCCGCAACCTGCTGCATTTCAGCGAGCGGGACGCAGGCGATGTCGGCGTGCCGCGCGCCGACATCATCGCGGTCGAGGAGGAGACGTCGTTCGCCGACCTCGTCAAGCTGTTCGCCGAGGCCGGCCACAGCCGCCTGCCGGTCTATCGCGACAATCTCGATACGATCATCGGTATGGTCCATATCAAGGACGTCTTCACGATCCTCGCGACCGGCGCCGAGCATCCGACGACGCTCGCCGGGCTGATCCGCGAGCCGCTCTACGCGCCGATGTCGCGCGGCGCGCTCGATCTGCTCGCCGACATGCGGCAGAAGCACGTCCATCTGACGATCGTGCTCGACGAATATTCGGGCACCGAGGGGCTCGTCACCTTCGAGGACCTGATCGAGGAGATCGTCGGCGATATCGAGGACGAGCATGACGACGCGCCGCAGGTGCTGATGACCCCGATCGACGGCGGCGCCTGGGACGTCGACGCGCGCGCCGAGCTAGAGGATGCCGCCGAACTGATCGACCCGCGGCTCGCCGAGGTCGATGGCGATATCGACACGCTGGGTGGCCTCGCCGCCTTGCTCGCAGGCCATGTCCCGCAGATCGGCGAGTGCGTCGATCATCCGAGCGGCTGGAAGCTCGAAGTCACCGAAGCCGACGAACGCCGCGTCAACCGCCTCCGCCTCCACCCCCCGGTCGTGCTGGTAGAGGACGACGACTGACACGAAGGGGGCGGTGCGTCGGCCGACACGCCCCGCCCCCCCCCGCACGTCATTCCCGCGAAGGCGGGAACCCATACCGGCTGACCTTCCGACAGCACGCAGACCCTGCCCCTCTGGATTCCCGCCTCCGCGGGAATGACGAAGCATTGCGCTCCACCGCCAACCGCAATCACGCCATTGCCCCCCGCCCGCACTCCCGCCTAACTCTCCTGCATGCGCAAACACATCCTCATCGTGCTCGGGCTGATCATCCTGGTCGGGATCGCCGGGTTCACCTGGCTCGCCTGGCCCGATACCGCCCGGCTCGACGTCAACCAGGTCACCGGCAAGCGGCCCGACATCACCGCGCCGCGGATCCAGATGCTGCCGACGATCGGCGTCGCCAAGGCGGTCGGCTGGCCCAAGGGCGCGATGCCGACCGCGGCGGCGGGGATGAAGGTCCAGCCGTTCGCGGCCGGGCTCGATCATCCGCGCTGGCTCTACCGCCTGCCCAATGGCGACGTGCTGGTCGCCGAGACCAACTCGCCACCGCGTAAAGGTCCCGGCATCGTCACGACGGTGATGAACTTCCTGATGGGCCGCGCGGGTGCGGGCGTGCCATCGGCCAACCGCATCACGCTGCTGCGCGACGCGGACGGCGACGGCGTGGCGGAGACGCGCTCGGCCTTCATGACCGGGCTCAACTCGCCCTTCGGCATGACGCTGATGGATGGCCAGCTCTATATCGGCAACACCGACGCGCTGGTCCGCGTGCCCTATACCGAGGGCGCGACCCGGATCACTGCCAAGCCCGAGCGTGTCATTCCGCTCAACGGCGGTGGCAATCACTGGGCGCGCAACGTGATCGCCGCCCCCGACGGCAAGACGCTCTATGTCGGCGTCGGCTCGGCGTCGAACATCGCCGAAAACGGTATGGACGCGGAGAAATACCGCGCCAACATCCTGCAGGTCTGGCCGAAGGACAAGAACTGGCGGATCTATGCCGCCGGTCTGCGCAACCCCAACGGCATGGCGATCAACCCCAAGTCGGGCCAGCTCTGGACCGTCGTCAACGAACGCGACATGCTCGGCTCGGACCTCGCGCCCGACTATCTGACCCAGGTCGAGTTCGGCGATCACTTCGGCTGGCCCTGGTATTATTGGGGCGGCTATCCCGACGATCGGGTCGAGCCGAAGAACCCCGCGCTCCAGCAATATGCCAAGCGTCCCGACTATGCACTCGGACCGCATGTCGCCGCCCTCGGCCTGACCTTCGCGGGCGACGCGAAGCTCGGCGACCGCTTCACCAACGGCGTATTCGTCGGCGAGCACGGCTCGTGGAACCGCAAGCCGCTCTCGGGCTACAAGGTCGTCTACATCCCGTTCGGCGACACCGGCTTCCCGGCGGCGAACGCGAAGCCCGTCGACGTGCTCGGCGGCTTCCTCAACAAGGATGGCGAAGCACAGGGCCGCCCGGTCGGCGTCATCACCGACAAGAGCGGCGCGCTGCTGGTCGCGACGATGTCGGCAACACGATCTGGCGCGTCAGCACGAAGTAACTGCGGGGAGGCGCGAGAACGCCTCCCCCTCCCCCGTCATCCTGACGAAAGTCAGGATCCAGAGTAACACACGACACCCCGCGTGACCCTGGATCCTGACCTTCGTCAGGATGACGGGCATGGCCGTATCAGGCCGCACAAACCCTCACCGCAGCAGCTTCGGCCCTTCCTTGCGGATCATGTCCTGCACCTTGCCCGCGAACAGCCCGAGCAGCCCGGGCAGGTCGACGATCGCATGGACATTGTCCTCGAACACCGTGACCTTGCTGCCGATCACCTGCCCCATCGCGCTGACGGTGAAGTGCAGCGTATCGCCTTCCCAGCGGCGATCGGTCACCGATCCGCCGGGGATCTTCGACCCGATCGTGTCGATGCCGCTGTCGAGCCGCGAGCGCACCCCCGCCTTGCCGAGCTTGTGGGGGATATCGACCGAAATGGGATTGGACATTCTTTGATCCTCAGTGTGCGAACAGCATCGCGTCCTGTGCGAACGCCTTGAACTCGAGCGCGTTGCCGCTGGGGTCGCAAAAGAACATCGTCGCCTGCTCGCCGACTTCGCCCTTGAAGCGGACATGCGGCGCGATCCCGAAGCGGACCCCCGCCGCCGCGACCCGCTCGGACAGGCTGGTCCAGTCGTCCATCGTCAGCACCACGCCGAAATGCGGCACCGGCACCTGATGCCCGTCGACCGCATTCTCGACCGCGACCGCCTTCGCCGCCGGATCGAGATGCGCGACGATCTGATGCCCGAACAGGTCGAAGTCGATCCAGTGATCGCTCGACCGCCCCTCGGGACAGCCGAGCGTCCCCCCGTAAAAGGCCCGCGCGGCGGCGAGGTCATGGACGGGAAAGGCGAGATGAAAGGGGCGCAGCGTCATGCGGGCAGGATAGAGCGGATGATCCCCCCCGTCACCCCGCCCCCGCTATGCGATGCCCGCTGCGCGTCCGCTGCTCTTGTCGAAGTATCGCGCCCCTGCTCCCCATAAGCGGCGGCCCCTGTTCTCCCGCGAAGGCGGGAGCCCAGTCTGGATCCCCGCCTTCGCGGGGAAACAGCTCGAGGTTCGGCCACCGGTCGCTACCGCCCCCATTCCTCCCCACCACCCCGGCGAAGGCCGGGGCCCAGTTGGGGGACGATGGTAACGCAGGACAGCGCGACACCACTGCGACCTCCCCATCTGGGCCCCGGCCTTCGCCGGGGAGGTGCAAGGGATGCGGCCTGCACGATGCTATTTGTCGATATAGTACCAGCTGCCCGCAAGGAGATGGCACCACCCCGGGCGAAGGGCCGGGGCCCGAGTTGGGGGACGGTGGTAACGAAGGACAGCGCGACACCACTGCGACCTTCCCACCTGGACCCCGGCCTCCGCCGGGGAGGTGCAAGGGATGCGGCCTGCACGATGCTAATTGTCGATATAGTACCAGCTGCCCGCAAGGAGATGGCACCACCCCGGCGAAGGCCGGGGCCCAATTGGGGGACGACGGTAACGGAAGGACAGCGCGCCGTCACTGCGACCTTCCCACCTGGACCCCGGCCTCCGCGGGGTGGTCGTGTGTGGGGGTAGACCCAGGGGTTGGTACCGAGGCCAACGAAAGCGTCCCACCCCACCAACCCAGACGCCCCATCCCCCCCCGCCGCCACGCCAGATGCAGCCTCAGATATTG
>NZ_JRVI01000083.1:0-13580 GCF_000783375.1 Sphingomonas sp. Ant20 | reverse complement strand
CGGCCTGGCGCGGTGCGGCGCGGTCAGCCGCCTCGATCGCACCGACCGGGTCATTCTGGAGCAGCCGCGCCTGCGCCTGGAACGGGTAGAGCGTGGCGATCGCGATGCCGGCATCGCGCGCGCGGGTCAGTTCGGCCTCGGCCGCGAGTCCGTCGCCTAGTTCGAGCAGCGCGCGCGCAAGGACGACATGCGCAGGCCCGTTCGACGGTGCCGCCGCGATCGCCGCCTGTGCATTGGACCGGGCCGCGCTGTAATTGCCCGACTGAACGTGATCCGCGCGTCGCGGAGCAAGCGTCGCGCATCGGGGGGATCGCGCCGCAGCGTCAGCAGCGTCGCCGTCCCCGCGACCGCCACCACGAGCAGCGCGATCGCCAGCAGACGGGCATGGCTCCGCGTGAACACACGCCGGCGCCGGCGCGCGCGTCCGCGCCGCAACAGCGGATATTGCGGGTCACGCATGGAGATCATAGCTTTTGAGCAGATCGTACAGCGTCGGCCGGCTGATCCCGAGCAGCCTGGAGGCGCTCGAGATATTGCCCCCGGCACGGCTCAGCGCTCGACGGATCGCCTTGCGATCCGCCACCTCCCTCGCCGCCCGCAGGTTCAGCCCGTCGGCCGTGTCGGCGGTACCGCCGAGGTCGAGATCGGCAGCGGTAATCAGCTTGCCGTCGGCCATGATCACCGCGCGCTTGATCCGGTTTTCGAGCTCGCGGACATTGCCCGGCCAGCTCCAGCCATCGATCGCCGCGCGCGCATCGGGGGCCAGGCCGGTCACGCCGGCATTCATCGTCCTGGCGTACTTCGTCAGAAAATGCCGCGCGAGCAGCGCCGCGTCGCCGCTGCGCTCGGCTAATGAGGGGATCCGGACAACGATTTCCGCCAGCCGATAATAGAGATCCTCGCGGAACCGGCCCGCCGCGACCATCGCGTCGACATCCTGATGCGTCGCGCAGACGATCCGCGTGTCGACCGGAATCGCCTTGCGGCCGCCGACCCGCTCGATCACCCGTTCCTGCAGGAACCGCAACAGCTTGACCTGCAGCGTCAGCGGCACGTCGCCGATCTCGTCGAGGAACAGCGTGCCACCCGCCGCCTGTTCGATCTTGCCCTCGGTGGTCTTGATCGCGCCGGTGAACGCCCCCTTTTCATGACCGAACAGCTCGCTTTCGAGCAACGTCTCGGGAATCGCCGCGCAGTTGATCGCGACGAACCTGCCCCGCGCGCGCGGCGACGCATCATGGATACCGCGCGCGAGCACTTCCTTGCCCGTTCCGCTCGCGCCCAGCAGCATCACCGCCACATTGGCGGGCGCGACCCGTTCGAGCGTCCGCGTCACCAGCGCCATTTCGGGCGAGGCAGCGATCACGCCGCCAAATCCCGCCCCGCCCGCTGCTACCCGCGCCGCAAGCCGCCGGTTCTCCGCCTCGAGGCCATGAACGTGGAACGCACGTGCGACGATCATCCCAAGCACGTCGATATCAATCGGTTTGGCATAGAAATCCCACGCCCCCTCCGCGATCGCGGTCAGCGCGCTTTCGCGGGCGCGTGCCCGGACGCGATGATCACCTTGGTATCGGGTTTCAGCGCGAGGATTTCGCGCAGCGTCGCAAAGCCTTCGGTGACGCCGTCGGGATCGGGTGGCAGGCCGAGATCGAGCGTGACGACGGCGGGTTCGTGCGCACGAACCGCTTCGATCGCGGTGGCGCGGTCGCTGGCGACGACGATCTCATAGCCCTCATACGCCCAGCGCAGCTGTCGCTGAAGCCCTAGATCGTCCTCGACGATCAGAAGCACCGGGCGCGCCGCCGCCGGTGATGCCGATGTGCTCATGCCGCCGCCTCCATCGTATCGGCCGCCGGCAACGATATGCGGAACCGCGTCCCCTCACCCTCCCGGCTGAAGACACCGAGCGATCCGCCCATCGCCTCGACCAGTTGCAGAGCCTCGAACGCGCCGATCCCGAATCCCAGCGGCTTTGACGAGGCGAACGGCCGGAACAGCTGATGGCGGACGAAGCCCGGGCTCATCCCGCACCCCTGGTCGATCACGTCGATCGCGATGGTCGCGCCGTTCGCCGCGACCGCGACGACGATCGGAGCGTCGCGGTCGCTCGCTTCGATCCCGTTCTGGATCAGATGTTCCAGCACCTGTTCGAGCCGTGCCAGCTGCGCGCGGGCGAGCACCTGTCCGGTCGCCTGTGCCGCGATCGGATGCTGTGCGCGACGTGCGCCGACGACGCGGTTGACCAGCGCTGCGACATCGACCGGCTGGAACGGCTCGCTGGGGGCCGCGTGCGTTTGTGAAAGCCGGGCGAGCAGCGCATTCATGCGATCGGCGGAGTCTTGGAGTGTGGCGACCATGTCGACGCGGAACGCCGGATTGTCGGCGTGACGCTCTGCGTTGCGCGCGACCAGCGTCAACTGGCTGACGAGATTCTTGATGTCGTGCAGGATGAACGCGAAGCGGCGGTTGAACTCGTCGAACCGCTGCGCGTCCGCGAGCGCGGCATGCGCGCGGTCCTCGGCAAGGTAGCTCGCTGCCTGCCGGCCCGCGACGCGCAACAGGTCGAAATCCTCCCAGTCCAGCGCGCGATCGACCGGCGGACGGGCGAGAATGATCGCGCCGACCAGCGCACCGCCATGCACCAGAGGCACGATGGCCCAGGCGGCGGGGCATGCGCTCAGCCAGTGCGGCACGCTCGCGATTTCCTCCGCCGGGGCCGTGCCGCGTCGTACGGGGTCGAGCTCGATGATCCGCAGACTGAGACGAAGACGCTCGGCCAGCGCCCGATCCGACCTCGTTGCCGACACCGTCGTCATCTCCCAGTTCCAGGCGGCGGCGCTGCTCATGCCCAGGCCGTCGGGGACCAGCAAGAGACCGCCAGGGCTGTCGGTCAGGTCCGCCACCGCCTTCACGATCCGTCCGTCGAGCGGCGCGGCGCAGACACCCGGTGCGCCCAGCGTCTCGGTAAAACGCTGCCACTCCGCGCGATAGTCATAGCGATGGCGAAACAGGTGCTTGGCGATCTTCACCTTCATCCATGCGCGCAGCCACGACGTCGCCAGCAGCCCGAACAGCGCGGCGGTCGCACCGCAGATGATCGCGGTCTGGATCAGCCGCGCATGGTCCCCGCCATAGGTATCGGCGACGCTGGTCGCGACGGCGGTGATCCCGACATAGCTGATCACCGCGATCGCGCCGAGCGACCGGGTGGCGACGCGCCGCGACACCGCGAACGTCCAGTCGCCGCGACGGGTAACCGCGACCAGCAGGAGCAGCGCCATGCCGATCATCGCGACACTGCGTACGGCAACGATCTCAGGCATCCAGCGCGGCGCGACATAGGCGCTGACCGCCACCAACAGATCGACGCTCCACATGATCGTGACCGCGACCACGACCAGCCGTCCGCCGTGCCACGCCGCGTCGGGCGAGGCCCGTGCTGCCTGATGCAGATGATGGACCAGCACCAGCGCGCTGATCGCCACCATCATCCCGAACACGAGCCGCGCCGATTCGGTCTGTGCCTGCGCATCGGCATCCATCGGCACCAGTTCGAGGACTGCGAGCAGCGCGCCGATCAACGCGATCGCCACGACGGTCCCATAGACCGCACCCAGCGCGCGATTGCCGGTGCGTTCCCGGCGTACGAGCGCGAACATGAAGCCGAGCCAGGCGATGGTACGCGCGCTCTCGGCGATCCGGGTGCTGACATCGCGAAAGTCGATGCCCGAGACTGCGAGCGCCCAGAGTGTCGTCAGGACGAGCGGACCGACAAAAGCCGCGTTCGACCAGCCGCCGGCCGGCCGCTGCGCCTGCCTGAACACGAGCGCGCCGAACAGCAGCGCGGCCAGCGCGTGCGTCCACAGGATCAGCAGCGCGATCATGCCACGTTCAGCGCGCGCCGGTCGGCCAAAGGACGACCCGGAGCGTCTGCAACAGGATCAGCATGTCGAGAAAGGGCGAATAATTCTTGGCGTAATACAGATCATATTCGAGCTTGTGCCGCGCATCCTCGATCGATGCGCCGTAGGGATAGTTGATCTGCGCCCAGCCCGTGATGCCCGGCTTCACCATGTGACGCTCGGCGTAATAAGGCAGCTGGGTTTCAAGTTCGTCGACGAATTGCGGCCGTTCGGGGCGCGGGCCGACAAAGCTCATCTCGCCGCGGAGCACGGTCCAGGTCTGCGGCAGTTCGTCGATGCGGACCTTGCGGATGAAGCGGCCGATCCGCGTGATCCGGGGATCGTCCTCCGCCGCCCAGACCGCCTTGCCCGCAATCTCGGCATCCTGCCGCATCGAACGGAGTTTCAGGATGTCGAACCCCTGATTGTACAGGCCGACGCGCCGCTGGCGGTAGAAGGCGGGGCCGCGTGACTCGAGCTTGATCGCAAGCGCGGTGACCAGGATGACCGGCAGCGTGGCCGCCAGCAGGATCAGGCTGGCGACAATGTCGAACGCGCGTTTGAACACGCTCGACAGCATCCGGCCGCTGGCGAAACCGTCGGAAAAGATCAGCCAGGACGGGTTCACGCTGTTGAGATCGATCCGCCCGGTCTCGCGTTCGAGAAAGGTCGAAATCTCGATGACCTGGACGCCGGTCGTGCGGACACGGAGCAGATCCTTGAGTGGCAGCGCGTTGCGCCGCTCTTCGAGCGCGAGGACAACTTCGCCTGCGTTCAGGTCGACGATATGCGCCGCCAGGTTCGGGATGTCGGCGCGCGGAATCGCACCGTCGACCACGGCCTCCGCCTCGCCCATCGCGACGAAGCCCGCTGCGACGAAGTTGATCCCAGGCTGTTGCGACAGAGCGAGGATGCGTGCGGCACGATGGCCCGCGCCGAGCACGACGATCCGTCGCTTGAACGTGTCGCCGCCTAGAGCGCGGCCGAGCACCGCGCGGACCGTCACCAGCAGGACTGCGGCGATCAGTGTCGCATAGAGCAGGTTCGACCGCCAGAAGGTGAGCGCGGGGACCAGGAAGAAGATCAGCGACTGGAAGATCACGCCGAGCGAGAAGGCGACCGCGAGCCGCGCGGCGGCGAACCGCAGCGACAGGAACGAGGCGACGCCATAGGCACCGACCGCGACCAGCGCGATCTGCAACGCCGCGGCAAAGGTCGCAAGCTGGAGCACGCGCGTGTGGATCGGCTCGACCGCCATGCCGATCTGATGCGCGCGGACCACCCAGCCGATCTCCCCCGCCACGACCAGCAACACGGCGTCGACGATGCCGAGCAGCAGCACCGCATAGGGGACGTAGTGTTTGAAGAGCCTGATCATCGTTCGGCGGGATCCCGACAGGGTGACTGTAAACGCACCCGACACCTAGCTGTCTCTTTGCACCAATTCGCAAACAAAGGCTGAAGACCGCGCGCTGGCGGGGTGGTTTGCGATTGGAAGTCCCGGATTGGTCGTTATACGGTCTCCCGAGTGGAGGTCGCATGACAGTTCGAACGATTATACCCGTGATTCTGTCCGGCGGTTCCGGCACCCGGCTGTGGCCGATGTCGCGTCCCGAAATGCCCAAGCAGATGCTCGCGCTGACCGCGGACCAGACCATGTTGCAGCTGACCGCAGGCCGCGCGCAGGGCGAACGTTTCGCCGCGCCGATCGTCGTCGCCAACGCCGCGCACGCCGATCTGGTCGAAGCGCAGCTGGCAGACGCGGGCGCCGAGGCACAGGCGCTGATCCTCGAGCCGATGGGCCGCAACACCGCACCCGCGATCGCACTGGCGGCGATCGCCGCGGGCGAGACCGGTGCCGGCAGCGGCGACGCGATGCTCGTCATGCCGTCCGATCACGTCATCGCCGACCTGCCCGCCTTCCACGCCGCGATCGCCGCGGCGTTGCCGATGGTCGCGCAGGGCTGGCTGGTGACGTTCGGCATCGCCCCCGACGCGCCTGAAACCGGCTATGGCTGGATCCAGGTCGGCGAGGAGCTGGCCGCGGGTGTCCACCGCGTCGCGCGCTTCGTCGAGAAGCCGCCGCTCGACAAGGCGGAGGCGATGCTGGCTTCGGGCGATCATGCCTGGAATGGCGGCATCTTCCTGTTCCGCGCCGATGCTTATCTCGCCGCGCTGGCGCAGCATGATCCCGGCATCCTGGTCGCGACGACCGATGCGATGAAGCTCGCCCGCCGCGAAGGCACGCGGGTCTATCCCGATGCCGAGGCCTTTGCCGCGTCGCCCGATGATTCGATCGACTATGCGGTCATGGAAAAGGCCGACCGCGTCGCGGTGGTGCCGGTGGCGATGGGCTGGAACGACGTCGGCAGCTGGGACGCGTTGCATGCGATCAGCGCGCACGACGAGGACGGCAATGCGCATCGCGGCGATGGCGACGGCAGCGTGCTGGCGATCGACACGAAGAACTGTCTGGTGCGCAGCGACGGCGTCAAGGTCGCGCTGGTCGGGGTCGAGGACCTGATCGTGGTGGCGAGCGGCAACGACGTGCTGATCATGCCGCGGGGTCGCAGCCAGGAAGTGAAGAAGCTGATCGCGGCGATGAAGAACCGCTGAGGCTTTTTCGGCAATAGTGAGGACGGACAAAGGGCCGGGGATCGCTCCCCGGCCCTTTTGCTTTGGGTCGTCTTGGTCGGAACGGAGGACCGGCAAAGCCGGCCCTTTTCGTCGGACGGGACTGGAGGCTTTCGCCGTCCAGCCCGCCGGCCGTTCTGATTTCGTGTCGGGAGGAGCGTCGCTCCTCCCGTTCGAAATCAGAAGTCCATGCCGCCCATGCCGCCCATGCCGCCGCCGCCGCCCATGGGCATGGCGGGCTTGTCTTCGGCCATTTCGCTCACGGCCGCTTCGGTCGTGATCAGGAGGCCTGCGACCGATGCCGCGTTCTGCAGCGCGGTGCGGACGACTTTGGTCGGATCGATCACGCCGGCTTCCACCAAGTTCTCGTAGGTGTCGGTCGCGGCGTTGAAGCCGATGTTCGAGTCGTTGCCGTCGAGCAGCTTGCCCGAAACCACCGCACCGTCATGACCCGCATTCTGCGCGATCTGGCGAACCAGAGCGGTCAGCGACTTGCGAACGATGTCGATACCGCGAGTCTGGTCCTCGTTCGCACCGGTCAGGCCGTCGAGCACCTTGGTCGCGTACAGCAGCGCCGTACCACCACCGGGGACGATGCCCTCTTCGACGGCTGCGCGGGTTGCGTGCAGCGCGTCGTCGACGCGGTCCTTGCGCTCCTTGACTTCGACTTCCGACGAACCGCCGACCTTGATCACGGCAACGCCGCCGGCGAGCTTGGCAAGACGCTCCTGGAGCTTCTCCTTGTCATAGTCGCTGGTGGTGTTCTCGATCTGGCGACGGATCGCTTCGGTACGGCCCTTGATCGTCTCGTGATCGCCGGCACCGTCGACGATGACGGTGTTGTCCTTGTCGATCGTGACGCGCTTGGCGGTGCCGAGCATGCCGAGCGTGACGGTCTCGAGCTTGATGCCGAGGTCTTCCGAGATCATCTCGCCCTTGGTCAGGATCGCGATGTCCTCGAGCATCGCCTTGCGGCGATCGCCGAAGCCGGGTGCCTTGACCGCTGCGACCTTCAGGCCGCCGCGCAGCTTGTTGACGACGAGCGTGGCGAGTGCCTCGCCCTCGATGTCCTCGGCGATGATCAGGAGCGGACGACCGGACTGAACGACGGCTTCCAGGATCGGGAGCATCGCCTGCAGGTTCGACAGCTTCTTCTCGTGGATCAGGATGTAGGGATCCTGAAGCTCGACGGTCATCTTCTCGGGGTTGGTGATGAAGTAGGGCGAGAGATAGCCGCGGTCGAACTGCATGCCTTCGACGACGTCGAGCTCGAATTCGAGACCCTTGGCTTCCTCGACGGTGATCACGCCTTCCTTGCCGACCTTCTCCATGGCTTCGGCGATCTTCTCGCCGACTTCACGGTCGCCGTTGGCCGAGATGATCCCGACCTGCGCCACTTCCTTCGAACCCGAAACCGGCTTCGAACGCGCCTTGACGTCCTCGACGACCTTGACGACGGCGAGATCGATGCCGCGCTTCAGATCCATCGGGTTCATGCCCGCTGCGACCGACTTCATGCCCTCGCGGACGATGGCCTGCGCCAGGACCGTCGCGGTGGTCGTGCCGTCACCGGCGATGTCGTTGGTCTTCGAGGCCACTTCGCGCAGCATCTGCGCGCCCATGTTCTCGAACTTGTCCTTGAGCTCGATCTCCTTGGCGACGGTGACGCCGTCCTTGGTGATGCGCGGTGCGCCGAAGCTCTTGTCGATGACGACGTTGCGGCCCTTGGGCCCCAGGGTCACCTTGACCGCGTCGGCGAGGATGTCGACGCCGCGGAGGATGCGCTCGCGCGCGTCACGACCGAATTTTACGTCCTTGGAAGCCATGTCAGCTACCCTTTCAAACGAATGTTGTGAATGTTGAGACGAAAACGGTATTTTTGAGCGCGGTCCGGACCAGCCCTAAAGGGCGATCCAGGCCACGTCGGCGTCAGCGACGATGCCCAGAATGTCCGATTCCTTCATGATCAGCAGATCTTCGCCGTCGACCTTGACCTCGGTGCCCGACCACTTGCCGAACAGGATCTTGTCGCCAGCCTTGACGTCGAGCGGGGTGATCGTGCCGTTCTCGGCGCGGGTCCCGGTGCCGATGGCGACGACTTCGCCTTCCTGCGGCTTTTCCTTGGCGGTGTCGGGGATGATGATGCCGCCAGCCGTCTTCTCTTCGGCTTCGAGGCGCTTCACCAGCACGCGGTCGTGCAACGGACGAAAGTTCATGGGATCCATGTCCTTTAGGTTTGTGACAGATTTCTGGCACTCGACGATATCGAGTGCCAACAGCCGTCATATGTGCCGCGTCCCCGGCATCGTCAACGGGCGTCCAAACGAAAATCGCGTCAATCGTTACATTCCGCGGGTCAGGACGAGCCCCAGCCGATCACGCCGCGACCAGCGCCACAGCAGCAGCACCGACACCACCGCGAGCCCTGCGAACAGCCCCCACCACACCCCCTCGCCCGCAAGCGGCGTGCGGAAGCCGAGCAGGATCGCGGTGCCGAAACCGATCACCCAATAGCCGAACAGCGCGATCAGCATCGCGTCCGGGTGTCCTGCAACCCGCGCAGCACGCCCGCCGCGACCGCCTGCGCGCCGTCGACGAGCTGGAACACCGCGGCCACGCCAAGGAACCGCAGCGCGAGCGCGACGACGACCGCGTTCTGCGGCAGGTCGGGATCGACATAGACGCCGATCATCAGCCGCGGCACCGCCCAGATCAGCAGCGCGCTGGCCGCCATGAAGCCGATCCCGACGACCAGCGCGACATTGCCCGCGCGGGTGATCCAGACCCGGTCCTGCGCGCCGTACGCCATGCCGACGCGGATCGTCGCCGCCTGCGCGACGCCGAACGGGACCTGGAACGCGACCGCGGCGATGTTGAGCGCGATCGCGTGCGCCGCGACCTCCGCGACGCCGATCAGCCCCATCAGCAGTGCCGCGCCGCCGAACAGCGCGCCTTCGAAGATCCAGGTCAGCATGATCGGCGTGCCGAGCCGGACGATCTCGTGGAAGCGCGACCATTCGGTCCGCCACCAGCGGCCGAACAGGTGGAAGCGCCGCAGCCGCCGGTCGGTCGTCAGGATCACGCCGTACGCGATCATCATCACGCCGAGGCTGGCGACGCTGGCAAGCGCCGAGCCCTCCAGCCCGAGCGCGGGGAAGCCGAGATTGCCGAACACCAGCAGCCAGTTGCCCGCGATCCCGACGAGCAGCGACAGCCCGGTGACGAGAAACGCCCAGCCCGGCCGGCCGAGCGCCGCCGCCGCGGTGCGCATGACGCCCGCGAGCACGCCGGGCAGCAGCGCAAAGGCGATGATCGTCATGAACCGGCCGGCGCGGCGCGCGACCTCCGGGTCCTGGCCGGCGAGCCGCATCAGCGTTTCGCCCTGTGTCAGGATCAGGATGACCGGCAGCGAGCCGAGGATGCCGAGCCACAGCGCCATCCGCACGCTGCGCCGGACCTCGCGCACGGCATGCGCGCGGCGGCCGAGTTCGGCGGCGATCAGCGGCGCCGCCGCGCTGGTCAGCCCGATCAGCGCGAACATCAGCAGGTTGAAGACGAACACGCCGAGCGTCGCGGCGGCAAGATCGACCGTGCCGAGGCGCGCGACGAAGATCACATCGACCGCGGACACCGCCATCTGGATCAGGTTCGCGCCGACCAGCGGCGTGGCGAGCCGCAGCAGCGCGCGAAACTCGGCGCGGGCATCGGCGGGCGCCGGGCCGGTGGCGATGGGAACGGGGTTCGATCACCCGGCCGCCCCTAGCGGGATTTACCGCGCGGGACACCTGGGATCTGTGCGGGGGGTGTGCGGGGGGGGGGCTGGCTGGCCAATGCCGTGGCCGTCCTGGGAAGGATCGGGGTTGAGCGTCTCCACCCCCGTCATCCGCCCCGCCTCCGTCATCCTGACGGAAGTCAGGACCCAGGGTCGCGGGGCGCTGTCCTGTTTGGCTCTGGATCCTGACTTTCGTCAGGATGACGGATTTGGGGGGCGGTGTGGTGTGATCGGGGCGGAGGTTTGCGTGGAAGGGCGGTGGGGTTGAACGGGGTTGGCGGCCCTGCCCTTCCCCGTTCGTCATCCTGACGCAGGTCAGGATCCAGGGTTGCGGGCGCTGTCCTGCTTGGCTCTGGGTCCTGACTTTCGTCAGGATGACGGAATTGGGGGCGGTGTGGTGTGATCGGGGCGGCGGTTTGCGTGGAAGGCGGTTGCGGCGGGCGGGTTGGCGGCCCTGCCCTTTCCGCTCGTCATCCTGACGAAAGTCAGGATCCAGGGTTGCGAGGTGCTGTCCTGCTTGGCTCTGGGTCCTGACTTTCGTCAGGATGACGGATGACGGATGACGGATGACGGATTGCGGTTGCCGGCGCGCGCGGGGCGGCACCGGCGGGCGACCGCCGTGCCAGAGATAAGCGTATTGCTCCCGCATGACACACGCGGCTATCGTCGACAGTGAACCGGCGTTGCCGGCATCGCACCAACGGCCGTGCCGGTATGAGGAGACGCAGGTGAAGCTGGTACGCGGCGCATGGAAGCTGTTGGTCGGGATCAAGGACGCACTCGTCCTGATCGCGATGCTGCTGTTCTTCGGTCTCGTTTTCGCGGCGCTCAACGCGCGGCCGGGGACCAAGGCGATCAAGGACGGCGCGCTGGTGCTCGACCTGAACGGCTCGATCGTCGAGCAGCCCGCCGAACCCGCCGCCTTTGCCGCGCTGTCGGGACAGAATACGCCGAAGCAGTTCCGCCTGCGCGACGTGGTGCGCGCGATCGATACCGCGCGGACCGATGGCCGGGTGAAGGCGCTGGTGCTCGACCTCGACGGCTTTACCGGGGCCTATCCCGCCGCACTGGGCGAGATCGGCGACGCGATCGCGCGCGTCCGCGCCGCCAAGAAGCCGGTGCTCGCCTATGCCACCGCCTATACCGACGGCAGCTACCGGCTGGCCGCCAATGCGAGCGAGGTCTGGGTCAATCCGCTCGGCGGCACGCTGTTCATGGGGCCGGGCGGCAACCAGCTTTACTATAAGGGGCTGATCGACAAGCTGGGCATCACGACGCATGTCTACCGCGTCGGCCGCTACAAGTCGTTCGTCGAGCCCTATACGCGCACCGACCAGAGCGACGATGCGCGCGCGGCGAGCCAGGCGCTGTACGGCACGCTGTTCGACCAGTGGCGCGAAGCGGTCGCCAAGGCCCGCCCCAAGGCGCAGATCGCGCAGTTCCTCGCGCGTCCCGACGCACTGGTGCTCGCCGCCAATGGCGACATCGCGACCGCGAACCTGCGCGCAGGGATCGTCGACAAGCTCGGCGACCGTACCGCGTTCGGCAAGCGCGTCGCCGCGATCGCGGGCGCCGACACGAGCAAGCCTGCGGGCAGTTTCAACACCATCACCTATGATTCCTGGGTCAAGGCCAACCCCCTGCCGACCGGCGGCGACGCGATCGGCGTGCTGACCGTGGCGGGCGACATCGTCGACGGCGAAGGCGGTCCTGGCACCGCGGCGGGCAAGACGATCGAGAAGGCGATGCTCGACGGGCTCGCCAAGAAGAACCTCAAGGCGCTGGTCGTGCGCGTCGATTCGCCGGGCGGATCGGTGCTCGCGTCCGAACGGATCCGGCTCGCGATCCTCGAGGCCAAGAAGAAGGGCCTGCCGGTGGTCGTGTCGATGGGCGGGCTCGCCGCGTCGGGCGGATACTGGGTGTCGACGCCCGCCGACGTGATCTTCGCCGAACCCGGCACGATCACCGGGTCGATCGGCATCTTCGGGATCATCCCGACGTTCGAGACCGCACTCGCCAAGATCGGCGTCACCACCGACGGCGTGAAGACAACGCCGCTGTCGGGCCAGCCCGACATCACCGGCGGCACGACGCCGATGTTCGACACGCTGATCCAAGCGGGGATCGAGAATGGCTATCGCCAGTTCATCGCGCGCGTCGCCGCGTCGCGCAAGCTGAGCCCGGCGCGGGTCGACGCGATCGGCCAGGGCCGCGTCTGGGATGGCGGCACCGCGCGCCAGATCGGGCTGGTCGACCGGTTCGGCACGCTGAAGGACGCGATCGCCGAGGCCGCCCGCCGCGCCAAGCTCGATCCCGCCAAGATCCATGCCGAATATCTCGAAAAGCCACCGGGCGTCCTCGCCCAGCTCGCCGCCGGTTTCGACACGGGCGACGACGACACCACGACCGGCAGCGACGCGTTCGGCCGGATTGCACTCGACCGCCGCCAGATGGTCGCGCGTGCGGTCGGCGACATGAAGCGGCTGGCGACGTCGGGCTCGATCCAGGCACGCTGTCTCGAATGCGGCGGCATCGGCCCGAGTGCCGGCGACGGCGGCGATGCGCGGCTGCTCGACCTGCTGCTGGCGCGGATCGGCCTGTAATGCCGGGCGCGTCGCCCGCGATCGGGGACGGCCGGGGCCATCACGATCCGGGCGGCGCGACCCGAGGACGCCGCCGCGATTGCCGCGATCTATGCGCCGCACGTGCTGGTGGGGACGGTCTCGTTCGAGACGGACGCGCCCGACGCGCGGCAGATGCGGACGCGGATGGCGGCGTCAGACGGGCTCTATCCCTGGCTGGTCGCGACGGTGGGGGATGCGGGCGGGGTGATCGCGTTCGGCTATGCCGGACGGTTCCGCGAACGCGCCGCCTATCGCTTCGTCGTCGAGACCACGGTCTATGTCGCGGATGCGGCGCAGCGCCAGGGCGCGGGGCGGCTGTTGTACGAGGCGCTGATCGACACGCTGCGCGCGCAAGGCTTCACCCAGCGATCGGGGTGATCGCGCTGCCCAATGACGGATCGATCCGGCTGCACGAATCGGTCGGGTTCCGCCGCGCGGGCGTCTACCGCGCGGTCGGGTACAAGAACGGCCAGTGGATCGATGTCGGCCATTGGCAATGCGCGCTGAACGACGCGGCGGTGCCGCCGGTCGAGCCGCGCCGCTTTGCCGAGGTCGGTGTCGTGCGGGGCTGACTGCGGACTAGCGGCGTGCGCGGTAGGCGGGCAGCGCGAGGTGGAAGCGGATCGCGGCGGCGCGCAGGCTGAA
>NZ_JRVI01000082.1:0-13987 GCF_000783375.1 Sphingomonas sp. Ant20 | reverse complement strand
GTGGCTGGATGGGCGGCGGTTTTGGCGGCGGCGGCGGCGGCTCTGCCGGCGGCGGCGGCGCATCGGGGAGTTGGTGACATGCGATTGAGCGAAGCCGATCACGGCCGCGTCACCGCCGCCGTTACGCAGGCCGAAACCACGACGACGGGCGAGATCGTCACGATCGTCGCGCGCCAGTCCGACGCCTATCACGACGTCTCGCTGCAATGGTCCGTGCTTGCCATGCTGCTGAGCCTTGCGGTGCTCGCGCTGCACCCGCTGGCGGCCGACCAGATCTATGCGCGGCTCGTCGACCCGTGGGCGCAGTCGGCACCACAGGGCGCGTTGTTCGCGATCGCGCTCGTCCTGATGACGCTGGTGTTCCTGGGCATGCGCCTGCTGCTCACCATCCCCGCGCTACGGCTCGCGCTGACGCCAGGCGCAACGAAATCGCGCAGGGTGCGCCGGCGTGCAGTGATGCTGTTCCGGGCGGGCGCGGAAAAGCGCACGCGCGGCGCGACCGGCGTGTTGCTGTACCTGTCGCTTGCCGAACACCGCGCGGAGATCGTCGCGGACTCGGGCATCCATTCGCGCGTGCCGAACGAGATCTGGGGCGCGGCGATGGCGGCCGTGCTCACCGCGGTGCGCGACGACCGGCCGGCAGACGGCATGGCCGATGCCGTCGCGCAGATCGGCACGGTACTCGCCGAGCATTTCCCGCGAACCGGTGCGGCGATCAACGAACTTCCCGACAGGCTGATCGAATTATGAGCACGACCGTATGGGCGGGCAAGTTCCTGACCGTGCAGACTGAAGGCACCTGGGAATATGCGGAACGTCGCGGGCAGATCGCCGCGGCCGTGATCGTCGCGATCGACGCCGGCAACGTCATCCTGGTCGAACAGTTTCGCGTACCGCTGGGCCGCGCCTGCCTCGAACTGCCCGCCGGGTTGGTGGGTGACGAGACCGCGGGCGAGAGCGTCGCGGTCGCCGCCGGGCGCGAGCTCGAGGAGGAAACCGGCTACCGCGCGGCTGCGATCGAGGATCTGGGGCTGTTCTATTCGTCGCCGGGGATGACGTCCGAATGCTTCACGCTGGTCCGTGCGACCGGGCTGACCAGGGTCGGCGACGGCGGCGGCGATGGTGACGAGAACATCACCGTCCACCGCGTACCACTCACCGACATTCCCGCCTTTGTCGCGGCGAAGCGCGAGGCGGGCGTCGCGATCGACGCGAAGATGCTGCTGATCCTCGCGGGATCGATCCTCTAGCGACGCGCGCGCTGAGCCGTTTTCAACCCCGTCGCCGGAACGGCGTCGGGTAGTCGCTTATTTGAAGTTGTCCGCGTAGCTCTGCAGCTTCAGCGTCTTCTGCGGCGCCGGCACGACCGTGTAGCCGAACCCCTCACGCTCGCAATGCGCGATCGCGGCCTCGGCGGTCGGGAAGAACAGGCGGAGCTGGTCTCGCGTGTCGCCGCTGCCGGCCCAGCCGGTCAGCGGGTCGGGGCGCTTGGGCTCCGAGGGTTCGAATTCGAGCTGCCAGCTGTCGGTCCGGTGCTTGCCGGACTGCATGGCGTTCTTGGGGCGCTGGAAGATACGGGCGGTTGGCATGGGCTCCCCTTATCGCGAAGTTGCGCCCCTTGCATCCGCCTTTTTCGTGCGCAGCGTCGCCGATGCCGCGGCGGGATCGTCGGGCCAGGGATGCTTGGGGTAGCGACCGCGCATTTCCTTGGCGACCGCGACCCAGCTTCCCGCCCAGAAACCGGGCAGATCGCGCGTCGTCTGGATCGGGCGTCCCGCCGGTGACGTGAGGCTCAGCACCAGCGGGACACGTGCTTCGCCGATGGTCGGATGCACGCCGAGCCCGAACAGCGCCTGGACGCGCAGTTCGACGCGCGGCCCTCCCTCGGCGGCATAGTCAATCGCGTGCGTGGTGCCCGCCGGACTCGTGAAATCGGGCGGCGCGAGGCGGTTGATCATCTGCATTGCATCCCAGCCGAGGAGGTTGCGCAACGCCTCGACGAGTGCCCCCGGGGCGATCGCATCGAGTCGGCGCTTTCCGACGAGCAGAGGCGCGAGCCATTCGTCCAGGCGGTCGAGCAACGCCGCATCGTCGAGCGGCACCCCCGCATAAGCGGCGCGGTCGCGCAACGCCTGCCCGCCGTCGCTCCACGGCAGCAGCGAAAGACCGTGCTCGCAAGCCGCCTCCAGCAGCGCGGCGAGGATCGCGTCGGAATCGGCGCCGCTGTCGGGTCCGCTCGACAGCCGGATCGCGCCGAGCCGGCGTTCGCGGAGCGCCTGGATGCCGCCGGTCGCTGGGTCGAAGCTGACCGTGCGGCGCGATTCGATCCGATCGGCGAACAGCGCCTCGACCGTCGGCTGATCGATCACCGCCGCGGACAGGATCCGCGCGCCCGCCGCGGACCCTTGCGTATCGGCGACCGCAAGCCATTCCGCACGCGCCAGCGGCGACGTCGGATCGAGCCGGAACCCGCGTCCGCCGACCGATGCCCAGGTTTCGCCGGACGGATCACGCCGCCGGGCGACGCGGTCGGGATAGCCAAGCGCGATGCACGTGGCGACGCCCCCGTCTGCCGGCGAGAGAGACCCGCGCGACGGTGCGAGGCGGGCCCACCGCTCGGCCATCCCGCGCGCGGCCTGCGCCTTCGCGCCGCGTTCGGTCTTCCAGCGGCGCAAGCGGGTTTCGACATCTACGTCCTGCCCACCGATGCCACGCTCGCCGAGCAGCACCGCGACCTGCGCGGCGACCTCGGCCAGCCCCCGCTCTCCGGCGCGCAACAGCATATGGGAAAGCCGCGGCGGCATCGGCAGCTTTGCGATCGCACGGCCATGCGCCGTCGGACGACCGTCCTCGTCGATCGCCTCGAGCGTCGCCAGCCGGCGCAGCGCCTCGTCGATCGCCGCAGCGGGCGGCGCATCGATCCAGCGCAGGTCACGGGGGTCGGCGACACCCCACAAGGCACAGGCGAGCACCAGCGCGGACAGATCAGCCTCGAGGATTTCGGGCGGATCGTATCGCGGCAGTCCCGCGGTCGCGGGCTCTTCCCACAACCGGTAGGCGGTGCCTGGGCCCAGACGCGCGGCACGCCCGGCGCGCTGCGTGACCGCGGCCTGGCTCGCGCGTTCGGTGACGAGGCGGGTCATGCCCGCCGCGCGATCGTAACGCGGACGCCGCGCGAGACCGGAATCGACGACGATCCGGATCCCGTCGAGCGTCAGGCTGGTCTCGGCGATGCTGGTCGCCAGCACGACCTTGCGACGGCCATCGGGTTCGGGAAGGATCGCCGCGCGCTGCGCCGCCGGATCGAGGCTGCCATGAAGTTCGTGCACGACGATGTCGTCGGGCAGGTTCGCGAGCCGGTCCGCGGTCCGTTCGATCTCCGCGACGCCCGGCAGGAAGGCGAGCACGCCGCCCTGCTCCTCTACGAGTGCACGGCGGATCGCCGCCGCCATGCCATCCTCGATCCGCGCCTCCCCCGGGCGACCGATATGCCGCAGCGTCAGCGGATAGCTCCGCCCCTCGCTCTCGATCACCGGCGCGTCGTCCATCACCGCCGCGAACCGCGCGCCGTCGAGCGTGGCCGACATCGCGACGAGCCGCAGGTCGGGACGGAAGCCCGCCTGCACGTCGAGGGCGAGTGCGAGCCCGAAATCGCCATCGAGACTGCGTTCATGCACCTCGTCGAACAGCACCGCGGACACCCCCGCCAGTTCCGGGTCGGACTGGATCCGCGCGACGAAGATGCCCTCGGTGACGACCGTGACGCGCGTCGCCGCGGATCGCTTGCTGTCCATCCGCGTCGCATAGCCATAGGTCCGCCCGACCGGCTCGCCCGCCGTCGCCGCCATGCGTTCCGCCGCGGCGCGCGCGGCGAGGCGCCGGGGTGAGAGCAGCAGGATCTCGCCGGTGCACCAGGCTTGCTCGAGCAGCGCAGCGCGACCGCGGTCGTCTTGCCCGCGCCCGGCGGCGCGACGAGCACGGCGGAGGACCGCGTACGCAGCGCGGTAAGCAGTTCGGGCAGGACGCAAGGATCGGTAGCGGCGGCGGAGTCATCGCCGCCTGCTGCCACAGATCGGTCGTGGCGCAACCGCTTTTCCGGGGGTCGCGCACCACCGCGACCGTCGTGCCCAGCCCCCACCCCGCCGAACGCGGCTGGCAAGGACGCGCGAACCTGCTAGACGCGGGGCACGAATATGGCGTCCGATCCTTCCCCAAACTCTTCGACGGCGACCCGCCGGACCACCGACAGACTGCGCGGCAGTATCGCGCGCGTCTGGGCGAGCCGCTGGACCAAGGCGGCGCTCGCGCTGTTCGGCCTCGGGCTGATCGCGCTGTTCGGCTTCTGGCTGATCGTCGTCCGCGACCTTCCCTCGGTCGATACGCTGCGCACCTACGAACCGCCCTTGCCGACCAATGTGCGCGGGATCGATGGGGCACCGATCCACAGCTATGCGCGCGAACGTCGCGTCGAGCTCAGCTTCGCCGAATATCCGCCGATGCTGATCAATGCGTTCCTGGCCGCGGAGGACAAGTCGTTCTTCGAGCATCACGGCGTCGACTTTCCGGGGCTCGCCGGCGCGGTCTTCGACTATGTCTCGAAGATCGGCAGCGGCCGACGCGCCCGCGGCGGATCGACGATCACGCAGCAGGTCGCCAAGAACCTTCTGATCGGCAACGAATATTCGCCGACGCGCAAGCTGCGCGAAGCGGTGCTGGCGTATAAGATCGAGGATACGCTGACCAAGCCGCAGATTCTCGAACTCTATCTGAACCAGATCGCGCTTGGCCGGAACGCGTTCGGCGTCGAAGCCGCCAGCCACGCCTATTTCGACAAGGACCTCGACCAGCTCGATCTCGCACAGATCGCCTATCTCGCGATCCTGCCCAAGGGTCCGTCGAATTACGATCCGGTGCGCTATCACGACCGCGCAATGACGCGGCGCAACTATGTGCTCGACCGGATGCTCGAGAACGGGTTCATCACCCGCGCGCAATTCGACGCGGCGAACGCCGAACCGCTGGGCGTCGTGCTGCGACGCACGCCCCGGTTTGAAAGCGTCGGCGGCTATTTCGTCGAGGAAGTCCGCCGCCAGCTGATGGCCAAGTTCGGCGAAAGCGCGAAGGACGGCCCTTACAGCGTCTACTCGGGCGGCCTCTGGGTGCGGACCTCGTTCGACACGCGGTTGCAGGATCTGGCGCAGCAGGCCTTGCGTGATGGTCTGGTCCGCTTCGACAGCGGGCGCGGCTGGAACGGGCCGATCCGCCATGTCGAGATCGAGGACGACAACTGGCTCCAGCCGTTGCTCAACAGCAACATCGCACTCGATTACCGCAACTGGGTGGCGGCGATCGTGACCGGCAAGGACGGCAATAGCTGGAGCCTCGGCTTCCGCACCGGCAAGACCGGCACGCTGCCACGATATGCCGCGCAGATGGCGGTGCGCGGCAAGGGCGGCAATGCGTTCGGGGCGATCAAGACCGGCGACATCATCGCGGTCGCGCCCGAAGGCGGCGAGTTCGCGCTCCGGGCGATCCCCAAGGTCTCAGGTGCGTTCGTCGTCGAGGAGCCTGCCAGCGGCCGCGTGCTTGCGATGCAGGGCGGCTTCGACGACCGGCTCCAGGCGTTCAACCGCGCCACCCAGGCGATGCGCCAGCCTGGATCGACGATCAAGCCGATCGTCTATTCCGCCGCGCTCGACAACGGGATGACGCCCGCCTCGATCATCGTCGACGGGCCGTTCTGTGTCTATCAGGGTGCGCGGCTGGGACAGAAATGCTTCCGCAACTTCGGCAATTCGCGCGGCGCCGGGCCGCACACGATGCGTTGGGGCATCGAACAGTCGCGCAACCTGATGACGGTCCGCGCCGCCGCGCAGACCGGCATGCCCAAGGTCGTGGCCACCATCAAGAAGATGGGCGTCGGCGATTACGCGCCCTATCTCTCCTTCGCGCTGGGTGCCGGCGAGACGACCGTGGGGCGGATGGTCAACGCCTATTCGATCCTCGCGAACAACGGCAAGGGCGGGCCGCCGTCGCTTATCGACTTCGTCCAGGATCGGCACGGCAAGGTAATCTGGCCCGAGAACTGGCGGGCCTGCGACCGGTGCAACGCCCCCGATTGGGACGGCAAGCCGATGCCGCGTCCGGTCGCGCGCCAGCGCCAGGTGCTCGACGCGATGACCGCCTATCAGATGGTCCACATCACCGAAGGCGTGGTGCAGCGCGGTACCGCGGTGACGCTGCGTGATCTCGATCGGCCAATGTTCGGCAAGACGGGCACGAACAATGGCCCGACCGACGTCTGGTTCATCGGCGGAACCCCGCAATATGTCGGCGGGCTGTATATCGGCTTCGATACGCCGCGGAACCTTGGCAGCGCGGCGCAGGGCGGCACGCTGGCGGCGCCGATCTTCAAGCAATTCGCGGTCAAGGCCTATGCCGATCTGCCCAAGCTGCCATTCCGCGCACCCGCGGGCATCCGGATGGTCCGGATCGACCGGGGGAGTGGCCGCCCGGTCTATGGGACATGGCCGAACACCGACGATCCCAAGCCGGGCGTCATCTGGGAAGCGTTCAAGCCCGAAAGCGAGCCGCGGCGTGCCGCGCGCCGTGCGGGCCCCGCTCCCACCACCACCACCGCGCCGACCGCCGCCCCTAAGGCAGAGGCTCCGCGCGACAGCGATTTCTTGCAAAGACAGGGCGGAATCTACTAGCCGTCCCCATATTCCGGGGTTGGCTGTTCATGCCGACCCCAACACTGGAGAATACCCATGCGCGCCGAAGCGCAGGCTCACGTTGACACCATCAAGGACGCGCTGGCGCTGTTGCGCCGTTTTCTCGACTGGGACCGCGCACTGCGTCGTCTCGACGAGCTGAACGCGCGCGCGAGGATCAGGCGCTCTGGTCGGACCCCAAGGCTGCGCAGGAGGTGATGCGCGAGCGTCGTCGTCTCGACGAGGCGATCAGTGCGACGCGCGCGATCGAAAGCGAGCTCAGCGACACGTCCGAGCTGATCGAAATGGCCGAGGCCGAGGGCGACACCGCGATGGAAGCGGACGGCGTCGCCGCGCTCGCCGAACTCGCCGCCCGCGCGGACAAGGACAAGATCAAGGCGCTGCTTGCGGGCGAGGCCGATGCCAACGACACCTATATCGAGGTCAATGCCGGCGCCGGCGGGACCGAGAGCCAGGACTGGGCGGGCATGCTCAGCCGGATGTATTCGCGCTGGGGCGAACGCCACGGGCTGAAGGTCGAGCTGGTCGACCAGCATTCGGGCGAGCAGGCGGGGATCAAGTCCGCGACGCTGCTGCTGAAGGGCGAGAACGCCTATGGCTATGCCAAGACCGAGAGCGGCGTTCACCGGCTCGTCCGGATCAGCCCGTATGATTCCGCGGCGCGTCGTCACACGTCGTTCGCCAGCGTCTGGGTCTATCCGGTCGTCGATGACAATATCGAGGTCGAGTATAACGAGAGCGACCTGCGCATCGATACGTATCGCGCATCGGGCGCAGGCGGCCAGCACATCAACACGACCGACTCGGCCGTGCGCATCACGCACGTCCCGACTGGCATCGTCGTCCAGTGCCAGAACCAGCGATCGCAGCACAAGAACAAGGCCGAGGCCTATAACCAGCTTCGCGCGCGGCTCTATGAACGCGAGCTCGCGATCCGCGAGCAGGCGGCCAATGCCGAGAATGCGTCGAAGACCGATATCGGCTGGGGCCACCAGATCCGGTCCTATGTGCTGCAGCCGTACCAGATGGTGAAGGACCTGCGGACCGGCGTGGTCTCGACCAGTCCGTCGGACGTGCTCGACGGCGATCTCGAGGCGTTCATGGCCGCCGCGCTGTCGCAGCGTGTGACCGGCGAAGCGGTCGAGGTGGAGGACGTCGATTGAAGATGACGCGCGTCCTGGCCCTGCTGCTGTCTCCGTTCTGGCTGCTGGCGGCATGCGATGGCAGCAAACCGCTGATCCAGCATGAACCCAAGGATGCGGACTCCTTCCCCGCCGCCGACCGGCCGGTCGCGTCGATAGTCTCCGCGCGCTGGTCGAACGAGGAGGCGCGCGACCGGCTGAACGAAGCGGGCGAGGTCATGACCAAGGCGGATATCCGCAAGGGCATGACCGTCGCCGATATCGGCGCAGGCGAGGGCTATTACACGATCCGCGCCGCCGCGCGGGTCGGCAAGGACGGTCGCGTTCTCGCAGAGGACATCGTCGCGAGCGTGCGCGACCAGCTGGCGGAGCGCGTCGCGCGCGAAGATCGCGCCAATGTCAGCGTGCGGCTCGGTGAAGCCAATGATCCGAAGCTGCCCCCGGCGAGTTTCGACCGCGTGCTGATGGTGCACATGTACCATGAGATCGAGCAGCCCTATGAATTCCTGTGGCGGCTTCGCCCTTCCCTGAAACCCGACGGACTCGTCGTCGTCGTCGATGCCGATCGCGAGACGCGCAACCACGGCACGCCGCCCGCACTGCTCAAATGCGAGTTCGCGGCGGTCGGCTATACGCAGGTCGACAGGGACGAGATGCCGTCGGCGGGCGGCTATATGGCCATGTTCCGTGCGACCGGCCCGCGCCCCGCGCCCGAGGCGATCCGCGCCTGCCGGACGAAATAGCGCCACCGGGTGGAGCAAGTGTTGCTCCGGACCGTCAGACCACCCCCATCGCGCGCAGGCTCGCCACCCGGTCGCCAGCGATCACCACGTGATCGAGCAGCACGACCTCCACGGTCCGCAACCCGGCCGCCAGCGCACGGGTAAACGCCACGTCGCGGGTACTCGGGGTCACGTCCCCGCTCGGATGATTGTGCGCGATCACCACCCCCTGCGCCGCGAACGCCAGCGCATCGGCAGCGATACTGCGTACCGCGATCCGCACCTGATCGCGCCCGCCCGCCACATGCCGCATGCCTAAAAGCCTCCGATTCGGATCAAGATAGGCGACCGCTACCGCCTCGGTCGTTGCATGCCCGAGTCTTGCGAAAAGCGCGGATGCCGCTGCAAGGTCGGCAATGATCGGAGCGGAGGCGGGCGACGCGGGCACCACCTCGACTGCCGTATTGCTGCCCCTGTCGCATCCACAACTGCATCCGCTTGAGCGATCCGTCCCGCACCGCTAGGCCGTCGCGATGCGCCAATATCTAGACCTCATGGACCGCGTGCTCTCGACCGGAGTCGAGACGATGGACCGCACCGGCACGGGCACGCTCAGCGTCTTCGGCGCGCAGATGCGCTTCGATCTCGCGCAGGGCTTCCCCGTGCTGACGACGAAGAAGCTTCACCTTCGCTCGATCATCGTCGAACTCCTGTGGTTCCTGCGCGGCGACACCAACGTCCGCTGGCTGCAGGATCGCAAAGTCGCGATCTGGGACGAATGGGCGGATGAGAGCGGCGATCTCGGCCCCGTCTATGGCAAGCAATGGCGCGACTGGGTGGCCGGCGACGGTCGCCATATCGACCAGATCGCCGAGCTGGTCGACCAGATCAAGACCAACCCTGCCTCGCGCCGCCAGATCGTCTGCGCGTGGAACCCGGGCGATCTGCACGCGATGGCGCTGGCCCCCTGCCACTGCCTGTTCCAGACGCATGTCGCGAACGGCAAGCTCTCGCTCCAGCTCTACCAGCGCTCCGGCGACATCTTCCTCGGCGTGCCGTTCAACATCGCCAGCTACGCACTGCTGACGCACATGCTCGCGCAGCAATGCGGACTCGAGGTCGGCGAGTTCATCTGGACCGGCGGCGACTGCCACCTCTATTCGACTCATCTCGAGCAGGCGCGACTGCAACTCGGCCGCACCCCCGGCCCGCTCCCGCGGCTTGAGATCGTACGCACGCCGGACTCGATCGACGCATATGAGTATGAGGATTTCGTACTCCACGATTACGTCGCGCAGCCGCACATCAAGGCGCCCGTCGCGGTCTGAACCCGCCGCCCGAACAGAGAGCGAATCGCAATAGGAACCCGTGACGGCGCGCGCGGTTGACCGTCCGAACCCATTCGGAAGGCCATCATGGACATCACCCAGCTCATCCTCGACGAACATGCCCAGCAGCGCGCGCTGTTCGCACAGATCGACAGCATCGACGCCAAGGACACCGAGGCGCTGTCGGCACTGTGGACCCGCCTCAAGAACCTGCTCGACGCGCATGCCGAGGCGGAAGAGCGCTTCTTCTACCCGCGGTTGATGAAGATCGGCACCGGCGGCAACGACGCCGACTCGGCCGCCGAGGAGACCGAGGACGCGATCGAGGATCACAACGACATCCGCGAAACCGGCGAAGCGGTCGACAAGCACCCGGTCGGCTCGGACGCGTGGTTCGAGGCGGTCGGCGAATGCAACAAGGCGAACAGCGATCACCTCGCCGAGGAAGAGCGCCAGGGCCTGACCGACTTCCGCAAGCATGCGACGCTGGAAGAGCGGCACGAGCTGGGCGTCCGGTTCGCGGCGTTCGAGGCGAACCACCTGAACGGCGTGAAGGTCGTCGAGAAGGATCCCGAGGCGTACGTCAAGGAACACGCTCCGAACTGATCCACCCGCTTCTTACCACCCCGGCGAAGGCCGGGGTCAAGGTGGAAAGGTGGTCGTAACGGAGCGCCGTCTTTCACCACCGACGTCCCCCAACTGGGCCCCGGCCTTCGCCGGGGTGGTGGTAAAAGGTGGGGCGGTTTCAGGCGGCCTGCGCGATGCGTTCCACGCCGGTCAGCGAATTGGGGCCGGCCGCCACGAGCGTTACCTCGACCAGGTCGCCGATCGCATGGTCGCCGATCAGGTGGACCGACTGCAGCCAGGGGGACTTGCCGATCAGCTGGCCGGGGAGCTTGCCGGGGCGCTCGAGCAGCACGGTGCAGGTCCGGCCGACGGTGGCGGCGTTGAACGCGTGCTGGTCGCGGTTTAGCGCGGCCTGGAGGCGCTGGAGACGCTCGTCCATCACCGTCTCGGGCACTTGTTCGGTAATCGCGGCGGCGGGGGTGCCGGGGCGCGGGCTGTATTTGAAACTGTAGGCCTGCGCATAGCCGACCGCGTCGACGAGGCTCAGCGTGTCCTCGAACTCGGCATCGGTCTCGCCGGGGAAGCCGACGATGAAGTCGCCCGACAGCGCGATGTCGGGGCGCACCGCGCGGACCCGGTCGAGCAGGCGGAGATAGGAATCGCGGGTGTGGCTGCGGTTCATCGCCTTCAGCACGCGGTCGCTGCCCGCCTGGACGGGAAGGTGGAGGAACGGCATCAGGCTCTCGACGTCGCGGTGCGCGTCGATCAGGCCCTGTGTCATGTCGTTGGGGTGGCTGGTCGTGTAGCGGATCCGCGCGAGGCCGGGGATGCGGTCGAGGTCGCGGATCAGGTCGTGGAGGCCGCGCTCGTTCTCGGACCAGGCGTTGACGTTCTGGCCGAGCAGCGTGATCTCGCGCGCACCGGCGTCAACCAGCGCCTTCGCCTCGTCGACGATCGCCGCGAACGGCCGGCTGATCTCGGCGCCGCGGGTGTAGGGGACGACGCAATAGGTGCAGAACTTGTCGCAGCCTTCCTGCACGGTCAGGAAGGCCGAGGGCGCGACCTTGCGGCGCGTCGGGAGCGCGCCGAACTTCGACAGCAGCGGCATGTCGGTGTCGAGCGACGGCGTGCCCGCCGCGGCTTTTGCGACGAGGTCGGGGAGGTTGTGATAGGCCTGCGGGCCGACGACGACGTCGACCTTGGCGCGGGTGAAGATCTCCTGCCCCTCGGCCTGCGCGACGCAGCCGGCGACCGCGATCATCGGCGTCTTGCCGTTCTTGCGCAGCTGGTCCTTGCGCAGCCGGCCGATGTCCGAATAGACTTTTTCGGTCGCGCGCTCGCGGATGTGGCAGGTGTTGAGCACGACGATGTCGGCATCGACCGCATCGGCCTGGGTCAGCCCGTCGGCGGCCATCAGTTCGGCCATGCGCTCGCCGTCATAGACGTTCATCTGGCAGCCGAACGACTTGACGTGATAGGTCTTGGGTTTCGAGGTCATGCGCGCGCCGTACCAAATTTGTGTGCGTGGGGGGAGGGGCGTCTTCGGGGGCCGGTATCCGAGGGTGCCACGACATCAACTATGTGCACCTCCCCGGCGGAGGCCGGGGTCCAGTTGGGGGGCGTTGCTGACTTAGGGCAACGCCTCGTTACTCCGGCCTTGCCAACTGGGCCCCGGCCTTCGCCGGGGTGGTGTTGGGGGCGGGGTGAGGGCAACGCGCTCCCCCTTACAGAATAGTCAGAGGGCTTCGATACGGCGGCGGGCTTCGGTGGCGATGGCCTTGCGGTTGCCGAAATCGGCGGGGGCGAACGGCTCAGCGAAGTGCAAGGTCGCGACGAAGCTGCCGCGGCGTTTCAGGACGCGGGCGGCGTGGTGCTGGCCGGGTTCGTCGCGACCCAGGCGAGCTCGTGCGTGGCGGGGCCATAGTCGATGCGGACCGGCTGGACGCGGACGCCCGGCGGGGGCGGGTCGAGCGCGGCGAGCAGCGCGGCCTTGAAGGGGAGGAGCGTGACGCCGTCGCCGGTCGTGCCCTCAGGGAACAGCGCAACGGGCCAGTCGCGCGCGAGCGTGTCGCGGAGCTGCGCGATCTGCGCGGTCACCGCCATGCGATCGGCGCGGCTGACGAAGATGGTGGCGTTCAGCGTGCAGAGCCAGCCGACCAGCGGCGCCCGGCGAAGCTCGGCCTTGGCGATGAAGGCGGTGCCGGTCGCGCCCGACAGCAGCAGGATGTCGATCCAGCTGAGATGATTGGCGACGAACACGACGTCATGCAGCAGCGGCGTGCCGACGATCCGTCGCCGTGCGCCGACGATCCGGCCGACCAGCCCGAGAAAGCGCGGCGGCCAGGGCGATCGCCGGCCGAACAGCCGCCACAGCCCGTGGACCGGCAGCGCGAGCAGCAGCGCGATCAGCAGCGCCGCGAGCCGCGCGACGAGACGCAGGCGCCCGATCGGATCAGTCCTTGCGGGTCAGCGCGACGCCGTAGAGTTCCATGCGGTGGTCGACGAGCCGGAAGCCGAGCTTCTCGGCGATCGCCTTCTGCAGCTGTTCGAGCTCGGGATCGACGAATTCGATCACCTTGCCGCTCTCGACGTCGATCAGATGGTCGTGATGCGCCTCGGGTGCGGGTTCGTAGCGCGCGCGCCCGTCGCCGAAATCATGGCGGTCGAGGATGCCCGCCTCCTCGAACAGCCGCACGGTGCGATAGACGGTCGCGATCGAGATGCCGGGGTCGATCGCCGAGGCGCGCTCATAGACCTTTTCGACATCGGGATGATCATCCGCTTCCGACAGGACGCGCGCGATGACGCGGCGCTGCTCGGTAATGCGCAGGCCCTTCTCGTTGCAGAGGGCTTCCAGATCGATCTTGCGCGGCATGTGTCATTCCCTTGGTAAACCTCCATGTAGGCGGTTAACGCTGTTGCGAAAAGGGATAGTGACTCGCAATAAGCCTCAGTGGCCGAGCGCGCGCGAATAGGTGTGCGCGTCATGCGCCACCCCCGACCGGCCGCGATAATAGGCGCGGCGTTCGCCGACCTTGGCGAAACCGTGCGCGGTGTAGAGTTCGACCGCCTCATTGCCCGCGCGCACCTCGAGATGCAGCGTGGCGACGTGGCGGCGATGCAGTCGGCGATCACCGCGCCGACCAGCGCGGTGCCGATGCCGCGGCGGCGCGCATCGGTCGCGACCGCGATCAGCAGCAGCTCCGCCTCGTCGAGCACCGTCCGCGTCATCGCGAAGCCCGCGGGCCGATCATCGACAAAGGCGAGGACGAGCTGGATGCCGGGCAGCGCGAGCACGCCGAGGCACTGGGTCCGCGTCCACGCCTCGCCATACGCTGGGTCGAACGCGTCGCCCATCAGCGCGTCGACGATGGCGAGGTCCCGCGCGTCGCCCGCGCGCAGCACGACCGCGGATGCCGCGTCTTCGTCGGAGGGCGGGGGCACGGCGCGGGTCGCCATCAGCGCGGCACCGCCGGATGGACCGCGGCGGGCTT
>NZ_JRVI01000081.1:0-28611 GCF_000783375.1 Sphingomonas sp. Ant20 | reverse complement strand
CGTTGGGTCTGGCGCGGCCGCCCGCCCGCGCGCGCGGTCCCTGCGACGCCGATCGACCCGTCGCGGCAGAACGCGTTTGCCGGGCTTGCCGCACTGGTCCGCCATGGGTGAAGGCGCGATGCGGATCGATCGGTTCCTGTGGTTCGTCCGGCTCGCCAAGACGCGCAGCGCGGCCCAGGCGATTGCCGAGAAGGGGCATCTGCGAATCGACGGCCGCGCGATCGACCGCGCACACTGTCCCGTCCGGATCGGCAACGTCCTCACCTTCGCCGCCAACGACCGCGTCCGCGTGATCCGCATCGAGGCACTGCCGACACGCCGCGGTCCCGCCCCCGAAGCGCAGGCGTGCTATCAAGACCTGATCGCCGGCCAGACCCCCGCCGGCACCGAAGCGGACGACGTCGCACCACCCCGCCCGTCATCCTGACGAAAGTCAGGATCCAGGATACCAAAGGACAGCGTCTCATTGCCTTGGATCCTGACTTTCGTCAGGATGACGGCGTGGTTTGGGCGGAGGCGGTCGGAGGCGGCAAAGCCTGATAACGTCTCGCAGAAGGCTTGCTATGATTGACGCGACGGGCCTGCGCGCATAGTCGCAGGCCGTTCGTCGCCGGGAAGGAATCCGGCCCAGGAGTTCTGCAATGACCTACGTCGTCACCGATGCCTGCATCCGCTGCAAGTACATGGATTGCGTGGAAGTGTGCCCGGTCGATTGCTTCTATGAGGGCGAGAACATGCTGGTGATCAATCCCAGCGAGTGCATCGACTGCGGCGTGTGCGAACCCGAATGCCCCGCCGAGGCGATCCTGCCCGACACCGAGAGCGGGCTGGAGCAGTGGCTCGAACTCAACACGACCTTCTCTGCGCAGTGGCCCAACGTCACTCGCAACGACAACCAGACGCCCCCCGACGCGGACGCGATGAAGGGCGTTGAGGGCAAGTTCGACAAGTATTTCTCGCCCGAGCCCGGCGCCGGCGACTGAAAATCGCACGAAATTCGTGTCTTTATGGCGGATTGGGGCACGAGGGCTGTCACGATCGGCTGGTAATTTTGTTGCAAAGATGGTAATTGGGTCCGTGACGGGCGCGATATGTCAAGTCGTCCGCCTGGAGTATGTTCGAACCCTATTCCTCCACGGTGCAATCCGGCGAACGCGTCGCTGTGGCACCGCGTGGAGGCATTGATCCGGAAAGGCCCCCAATGGCTGCCAAGGCACTGTCCTTCGACGTCGGTGATTTCGTCGTTTACCCAAAGCACGGAGTCGGCCGTGTGATCGAGCTGCAACGCTCGGAAATCGCCGGCATGACGCTCGAACTTTACGTCCTCCGTTTCGAGAAGGAGCGCATGACGCTCCGCGTTCCGACCAACAAGGCCGAAAGCGTCGGCATGCGCAAATTGTCTTCGGACAAAACGATGCGCGAGGCGATGGACACGCTCAAGGGCAAGCCCAAGGTCAAGCGCACCATGTGGTCGCGCCGCGCGCAGGAATATGAGGCGAAGATCAATTCGGGCGACCTCGTGTCGATCGCCGAAGTGGTCCGCGACCTGTTCCGCGCCGACGACCAGCCCGAGCAGAGCTATTCCGAGCGTCAGATCTTCGAAGGTGCGACCAGCCGTCTCGCCCGCGAACTCGCCGCGATGGAAGAGATTGATGAGCCCAAGGCGCAGGAGAAGATCCTCGACATCCTCCGCGCCGCCGCCGCGATCTACAACAAGGACAAGCTGCCCGCCTGACCGCTGGCGCTCCGTTCGATGACGCAAGGGCGGTCCCGCGGGGCCGCCCTTTTGCGTTTCTGGTCCGTCGGCCGACGACCACCACGGATTCCGCTTCCGCCTCTCGCCGATAGGGTGTATTGTTTGTGCAATACACGGGAGGATGCCATGAAGTATCTCGCGCTCGGTCTGATGATGCCGCTTGCTGCCTGCTCGTTCAGCTGGTCGGGAGACGATGACGGGGCGGGGGCATCGCCGAGCGGCACCGGCACGACCCGCACCTATATGGTCAGCGATTTCAGCTCGATCGACCTGCGTGGGGCGAGCGATGTCGATGTGCGCGTGGGAACTGGCTTTTCGGTGCGTGCGCAGGGGCCTGCCGAGGCGCTCGACCGGCTGACGATCGAGCGGGACGGCGACACGCTCGAGATCGGGCGGCGCAAGGGCGTCAATCTCAACTGGGGGCGATCGGGCAAGGTCAAGGTCTTCGTCACGTTGCCGCGGCTGGCGGGGGCGACGATATCGGGATCGGGGGACATGACCGTCGACCGGGTCGAGGGAACGCGATTCGCGGCTGATATCGCGGGCTCCGGCAGTCTGGGGGTCGCGGCGGTGAAGGTCGACGACCTCGCCGTCGCGATCGCGGGCTCGGGCAGCGTCTCAGCGGCGGGATCCGCGCGGGCGCTGGCGGTCGAGATCGCCGGCTCGGGGGATGTCGACGCAGCCGGGTTAAAGGCCCGGTCCGCGCGGGTCGAGATTGCCGGCTCGGGCAGCGTCCGCGCGGTCGTCGATGGTCCAGCCACCGTCGACATGATGGGGTCGGGCGATGTCGACCTGGGCAGCGCCGCGCGGTGCACCGTGTCCAAGATGGGCTCCGGCTCGGTCCGCTGCGCACCGTGATCCGCTGCGCGCGCGGCTTGCGTCGGTGCGTCGAAGCGGCAACGATCGCGCCATGATCCGTTTTCTTGTCCTGCCGCTCCTGTTTGCCTGTCCCGTCGCCGCGGCCGCGGCCGATCGTAGCGTATCGGTGGGCAGCTTCGAGCGGGTCCGGATCGACGGTCCGTTCGACGTGCGCCTCGTCACGGGATCGCCCGGCGCAAAGGTCGCGGGGGATCCGCATGCGACCGAGGCGGTCGAGATCCGCGTCGACGGCGCGACGCTGTCGGTCCGGCGGAGCACGAGCCGCTGGGGCGAACGCCCCGAGACGGGGGCGCAGCGCCCGGTGATCGTGACGCTGTCCACGCCGCGTCTCGCCTTTGCCAGCGTCGTGGCGGGGGGGCGGCTGACGATCGATCGCATGAAGGGGATGCGGCTGGATCTCGCGGTCAGCGGTGCGGGCAGCCTTGCGGTGAACGATGCGCAGGCGGACCAGCTGAACGCCACCGTCATCGGCACCGGGCGGATGACGCTGGCAGGGCGCAGCGCACGTGCACGTCTGACCGTCAGTGGTCCGGGGCTGATCGACGCGACCGCACTGGCTGTCGATGATCTCGTCGTCATGCAGGACGGCGTCGGCGAAACCCGCGCCTCGGCGCGCCGCACCGCGCAGGTGACGAACGGCGGTGCGGGCTCGGTCACGGTCGCGGGCACCGCCGCCTGCACGGTCCGCGCCGCCGCCACCGGCCCGGTGATCTGTGGCCGCTAACCGCGCAGGCTAGATCAGCGCGAGTTCGGCGAGCTTGGTCATCAGCGCGGGCGGCATGATGTCGAGCCCGGTCGCGTCGCCGCCGAGATCGAGCGGCGCATCCGCCCCCTCGAGATACCGCCACCCCTGATGCGCGCGTTTCGGCCGCGCCTGAACGAGCACCAGTTTGGGGTCGATATGGATCGCGACTCGTCCGCCCTCCGCCTCGCCAAAGCCCAGGATCGGCGAGCGCGCGATCAGCTGGTGCTTCAGGATCCAGTACATCGAGCCGCCTTCGCCGACCGGCCCCGCCACCTCCTCGTGTCGCTTGGGCAGGTAGCGGGTGGTGAGAAACACGGGGCCCTCCTCACCGCGCAGCCGCAGGCGCTCCGCCAGATGGTCGACGCTGTCCGCGCCGAACGCGACTTTGGTGAGGTGAAGCGGCATCCGTCTGGAAATGGGCGCTAATCCGCGCCAGTCAACCGGAGCGTCAACCGTGCAGCCCCCACAGGCTGGCAAGGCCGAGGAACGAGAAGAACCCCATCGTATCGGTCATCGTGGTCACGAATACCGCCGACGAGACCGCGGGATCGATCCGGAACTTGTCGAGCGTGATCGGCACCAGCACGCCGGAAAGCCCTGCGGTGATGTTGTTGGTCAGCATCGCCGCGGCGATCACGATCGACAGGTCGGTGTTGCGGAAGATCACATAGGTGCCAAGCCCGATCAGCGTGCCCAGCATGACGCCATTGGCGGTGGCGATCCGGAATTCGCGGACGATCATCCGCTTGGTGTTCGAACTCGTCAGCTGGTTGGTCGCGAGCGCGCGGACCACGACCGCGAGCGTCTGCGTCCCGGCATTGCCGCCCATCCCCGAGACGATCGGCATCAGCACCGCAAGCAGAGCGAAGCTCGCGATCGTCCCCTGGAACAGCCCGACGACCGACGATGCGACCATCGCGGTGCCCAGATTGACCACCAGCCAGGTGAAGCGCGTCCGCACCGTCAGCCGGATCGGTTCGTTGATGTCGCCGTCGCCAGCCCCTGCCAGACGCAGCGTATCCTCGCCCGCCTCTTCGGAAATGATGTGGACGATGTCGTCGACGGTGATCATGCCGACCAGCCGGCCGCCATGATCGACCACCGCGGCGGAGATCAGCGCATATTTCTGGAAGCGGAGCGCCACCTCTTCCTGGTCCATGTCGACCGGGATCAGCGTCTGTTCGCGCTTCATCACATCGGCCATTGCGATCCCGCGCGGCGTGCGCAGCATCCACGACAGCTGGCACGTGCCGATCGGCTTGTGCGCGGGGTCGACGACGAAGATTTCCCAGAAATCGGTCGTCAGCTCCTCGTGACCACGCAGATAATCGATCGCGTCGCCGACGGTCCAGTGCTCGGGCACCGCGATCAGCTCGCGCTGCATCAGGCGGCCCGCGGACTCCTCGGGGTAGCTCAGCGCCTCCTCGATCGCGGCGCGATCGTCGGGATCGAGCGCGCGCAGCACCGCGCGCTGCTCGTCCTCGTCCATGTCCTCGATGATCGCGACCGCGTCATCGGTATCGAGTTCGGAGGCAAGGTCGGCGACCTGGTGCGGCTCGAGCGCATCGATCAGATCCTCGCGGACATAATCGTTCATCTCGCGAACACGTCGCCGTCGAGCAGATCGGTGACCGCGCGCGCCAGCGCCGCGCGATCCTCCTGCGGCGTCAGCTCGAACAGATCGGCGATGTCGGCGGGGTGCAGCGGCTCGACCAGCGCGCGTGCCGCCGCATTGTCGCCGTCCTCGACCGCGTCGAGCACGGCGCGGACGAATTCGGGCCGCAACCGGTCGTCGCGATCGAGCTGCGTTTCGGGCTGGGTCTCGGTTTCGACCTCGGGAAGCTCGAGTTCGCTCATGGCTGCCTCCCTTAAAAGCGTGCGCTTGGGCCCTAACGCGCTGCGCATGCATTTGCCAGTCGCGGGGTGGATCCCTATCTGCCGCGCATCAATTCAGGAGAAGACCCAATGGCCGATACCCCCCGAAACGCTGACGCTGACCCTCGACGGCGGTGACGTGACGATCAAGCTGCGCCCCGATCTGGCCCCGAAGCATGTCGAGCGCATCGTCGAGCTGGCCAATGACGGCTTCTATGACGGCGTCGTGTTCCACCGCGTGATCCCGGGCTTCATGGCGCAGGGCGGCGATCCCACCGGCACCGGCATGTCGGGCTCGGACAAGCCGAACCTCAAGGCGGAATTCTCGGCCGAGCCGCATGTCCGCGGCGTGTGCTCGATGGCGCGCACCAACCAGCCCGACACGGCGAACTCGCAGTTCTTCATCGTGTTCGACGACGCGCGCTTCCTCGACAAGCAGTACACCGTCTGGGGTGAAGTCACCAACGGCATGGAGCTGATCGACGCGCTCCCCAAGGGCGAGCCGCCGCGCGCACCCGGCAAGATTGTGAAGGCACGCGCAGCCTGAGCTGAAGACTGCACCGGCGCAGCCAAGCTGCGTCGGAGACAGTCGAAGCCGGCCGGCGGAGCAAAGCTCCGTCCGACGGCGCGGCTTAGCCCCGACGCGCTTCAAGTCAGAAGCGCGTCGCGGTTGCTACCCTGACCCTCTCTCAACCGTACATCCGGTATCCGAGCGGAGGCTGTGCCTTGCTAAACTTCCGCCAGCGTCTTGATCAGCCAGTCGTGGAACAGCTTGACCGGCTTGGCCTGCAATGCGCGCGGGCGGCAGACGAACCAATAGCTGTACGGGCTCTCCACCTCGATTTCGAACAGCCGCACGAGCCGCGGATCGTTCGCATCCTCGAAATGGCTGGCATGCATGAACGCGACGCCCAGCCCTTGCGCCGCCGCTTCGAGCATCAGCGCCCCCGAATCGAAATGATCGATCGCCAGCGGCTCGATATCGTCGAGCCCCGCAGCCGTCCGCCAAGCGGTGAACGTATCCGTCATGTCGCGGTGGACCAGCGCGGTCAGCGTCGAGAGCTGTTCGGGTCGGGTGATCGGATCGGCGCGGTCGAGCAGGGTGCGCGCACCGATCACATAGACCGAATTGCGATCGAGCCGCCGCGCATAGAAGGCCGGATCGATCTCGCGCGACAGCGCGATCACCGCGTCCAGCCCGTCGCCCAGCCGCGATACCAGATGCGCCGCGGTATCGATGTCGAGATGCAGTTCGGGATGCGACGCGCGCAGTTCGCCGAGCCGCGGGAACAGCTTCTGCGACGCATAGAGCGGCAGGATGCCCAGCCGCAGCCGCAGCACCTCGGTCGTGCTGGTCATCGATTCGACGGCATCCGACAGCGAATCGAGCACCGGTGCGATCTGCGCGAGCAGGCGTTCCCCGTCCGCATTCAGCACCATCGCCTGGTGCCGCCGCGCGAACAGTGGCTTGGCGATGAAGCGCTCAAGGCTCTGCACGCGCCGGCTGAGCGCGGGCGCGGACAGCGCCAGATCCTCCGCGGCGGCCTTGATCGAGCCCAGCCGCGCGACCTGGACGAACGCCTCGATAGCCCCGAGTGGCGGCAGCCTCCGCATGATTCCTCCCCGACTCCCTTATCCGACTCGATGCATGTGATCCGCATCATTGGCCGCATTGAAGCCTACGATTGCAGTTAGCGCAATCGTAGCGGATCCATTCGCACTTGCAACATGAACCGCCTCGACGCAAAAAGACCTCGCCTTTCAGGCATCCTCTCCTAAAAACTTCATGGGCTGGCCTTCATTGGCCGGCCCTTTTTTTTGTCTTTTCAAGTCCTCGCAAGCCCGGCGGCGGCCCCCCATCTGACACGCTTCGAGTTTGAAGGAGTCGAGATGCCCGATAGCGAAACCCCGACGCGGAAAATCCAGGTGGCGAACGCGCGTCCCGAGGACAGCGGCCGCGGCCTGGCGCATCTGCCGCGCGCGCTGATGGCGACGCTCGGCATCGGCGAGGGCGACGTGATCGAGATCCTCGGCAAGCAGAACACGCCCGCGCGTGCGGTCGGGCCGTATCCGGAGGACGAGGGGCTCGACATCCTGCGCATCGACGGGCTCCAGCGCGCGAATGCGGGTGTGGGCTCGGGCGATTTCGTCGAGGTGCGCAAAGCCGAATCGAAGCCCGCGACGCGCGTCGTCTTCGCACCCGCACAGCAAAATCTGCGGCTTCAGGGCTCGACCAACGCGTTGAAGCGCACGTTTCTCGGCCGGCCGATCTGCCAGGGCGACATCGTCGCGACCGCGGGGCATCAGCGCGTCGGCAACATGCCCGCGGGCGTCCAGCAGTTCATGAACGCGCCCGCCTATGCACTGCAGGAGATCCGCCTCGCGGTAATCGCCGCCAGCCCCAAGGGCGTCGTCCATATCGACGAGAATACCGAGATCGAGCTGCGCCCCGAATATGAAGAGCCGCAGGACGCACGCCGCGCCGACGTCACCTATGACGATATCGGCGGCATGGCGCAGACGATCGACCAGCTGCGCGAGATGGTCGAGCTGCCGCTGCGCTATCCCGAACTCTTTCAGCGCCTCGGCGTTGATCCGCCCAAGGGCGTGCTGCTGCACGGCCCCCCCGGCACCGGCAAGACGCGGCTCGCGCGCGCGGTCGCCAACGAGTCCGATGCGCAGTTCTTCCTGATCAACGGCCCCGAGATCATGGGGTCGGCCTATGGCGAGTCGGAAGGCAAGCTGCGCCAGGTGTTCGAGGAGGCCGCCAAGGCCGCGCCGTCGATCGTCTTCATCGACGAGATCGATTCGATCGCACCCAAGCGCGGGCAGGTATCGGGCGAGGCCGAAAAGCGTCTCGTCGCGCAGCTGCTGACGCTGATGGACGGGCTTGAGGCACGCGCCAATCTCGTCGTGATCGCCGCGACCAATCGTCCCGAGGCGATCGACGAGGCGCTGCGGCGTCCCGGCCGGTTCGACCGTGAGATCGTCGTCGGCGTTCCCGATGAGCGCGGCCGCCGCGAAATCCTCGGCATCCATGCGCGTGGCATGCCTTTGGGCGACCGTGTCGATCTCGACGAGCTGGCGCGCACGACCTACGGCTTTGTCGGTGCCGATCTCGCAGCGCTGGCGCGTGAGGCGGCGATCGAGGCGGTGCGGCGGATCATGCCCAAGCTCAACCTCGAGGAACGCACGATCCCGCCCGAGGTGCTCGACGACTTGTCGGTCACGCGCGAGGATTTCCTTGGCGCGCTCAAACGCGTCCAGCCGTCGGCGATGCGCGAGGTCATGGTCCAGGCGCCGACCGTGCGCTGGGCCGATGTCGGCGGGCTCGACGATGCGCAGATGCGGCTGAAGGAAGGCGTCGAGCTTCCGCTCAAGAATCCCGACGCGTTCCGGCGGCTTGGCATCCGCCCGGCCAAGGGCTTCCTGCTCTACGGCCCGCCCGGTACCGGCAAGACCCTGCTCGCCAAGGCGGTCGCGCGCGAGGCGGAGGCGAATTTCATCGCCACCAAATCGTCAGACCTGCTCAGCAAATGGTATGGTGAGAGCGAGCAGCAGATCACCCGGCTGTTCCAGCGCGCGCGTCAGGTCGCACCCTGCGTGATCTTCATCGACGAACTCGATTCGCTGGTGCCCGCACGCGGCAGCGGCGCGGGTGAGCCGCAGGTGACCGAGCGCGTCGTCAACACGATCCTCGCCGAGATGGACGGTCTGGAAGAACTCCAGTCGGTCGTCGTGATCGGCGCGACCAACCGCCCCAATCTGATCGACCCGGCGCTGCTGCGCCCGGGGCGGTTCGACGAGCTCGTCTATGTCGGCGTACCCGACACGGCGGGGCGCCGGCGGATCCTCGGCATCCAGACGCAGAAGATGCCGCTCGCGTCCGACGTCGATCTCGATCGTCTCGCGGACCGTACCGACCGGTTTTCGGGTGCGGATCTGGAGGACGTCGTCCGCCGCGCAGGCCTGGTCGCGTTGCGTCGCTCGATCGATTCGACCGACGTGACGATGGCCGATTTCGAGAACGCTTTGAAGGAATCGCGCGCCAGCGTCACGCCCGAAACCGAGCGAGAATATGAGCAGATGGCCGCCCGCCTGAAACAGGACGCGACCGCCATCCAGCCGATCGGCTTCGCCTTCCCCAGCAAAGGCGCGGCGTGATCACCGCCCCTCTCCTTGACGGGAGAGGGGCTACCGCCCGCATGGTTCCATTTGGCGGTCGATAGTCGACTGGCCGAATGGCCCTGATCTTGTGCCATGTGTTGACATTACCGGGCACGGGTCCAATGTAACTTTCATGTACGCATCCGCGACACATAAGCGTTTCCTCGATCACGCCGGCCAACTCGCCGCACGGGGTTAGCCCGAGCTCGCGGCTATAGGCCGCTGGAGTTCGGGCTTTATTCGATCTGACCTTTGGGACGTGCGCTGCACGCCCATGATCTCGAATATACGGAAACCACGCAATGTCAGGCCCAGCCTCTGAATCTGGCGATCACTCGCCAGCGCGCCGCGACGTCGATGAAGACGCCCTGTCCCCGAAAACCTCGTTGCGGATGCGTCCCAGGCATTTCTTTTCGAAGCAATTCGATATGGAAATCGTCGAAGACTATTCAAAGGAAGAGGCCGATCGGGACGCTGCCGGGCAGCCGAAATGGCTCAACCGACTGATCCAGATGAACTTGTTACTGATGATCCTCTTGATCGGGGTTCCGCTGCTTCTGTACTGCATCGGAATGTCGGCGAAATAGCGGAGCCGCGGCCTGACGAATCCCGGGTCAGCCGCCCGACGCGTCCTTCGCCTCATTCAGCGTCACCCAGGCATAGCCGATCAACACCACGCACGCTGCGCCCGCGACCAGATAAGGCAGCGAATGTTGCGCCTCGTACAGTCCGACCCCGATCGACGGCCCGAGCACGAAGCTCGCGCCGTTGATGCTGGTCACCTTGCCCGCGACCGACCCTTGCGCATTCGCGCCGACCGCGAGCGAGGCACCCGCGGTAAAGCCCGGCCGCGTGAAGCCGAAACCGAGACTCGCCAGCGCATAAGCGGTCGCGATCGTGTAGAGCGAGGTCGCGATCCCCGTCAGCGCGGTGCCCGCCGCCGCCAGCACCAGCCCGGTCAGGACGAGCTGGCGCGGGGTCAGGTTGAGCCGCGGAATGATTCCCCATTGCGCGAGCAGCGCTGCACCCGCGCCCATCATCAGCACGATCCCCGTCGGCTCGAGCGCAAGTGCGGGCGCAAGGTTGAGCCGGTCGATCACCAGGAACCCGATCGCCTGCCCGGTCATCGCCTGCGCATGCCCCATCACCAGCCCGGCGATCATCCAGGCGCGGATGCGCGGATCGGTATAGCCGACCTGTTCGACATGCGACTGGGTCGCGGCAGTGACCGACGCACCGCTCGGCGCGCCGCCGATCGACGGATAGGCCGAACTCGCGCCGTGCATATCGTCATGCGGCGCGACGATCCGGTCGTCGGGCAGCATCCGCCGCACCGTGATCCACACCGCCACGCCGAACAGCGCGAACAGGAAGGCGGGGCCCGCCAGCCCTACCTCGAGTCCGCCGACCGACCCGAGGATCAGATAGGGCGCGATCGCCGGCCCCAGGATCGTGCCGAGCCCGAAGGCGGAAGCGAGCAGCGTCAGCGCGCGGGTCCGCTCCGCGCGCGTCGTCTCGCCCGCGACCAGCGCCTGCACCGCGGGCGGCGCGGCGGCACCGAATGCGCCATAGATCAGCCGCCCGGCGATGAAGCAGCCGAACGCCGCGGTCCCGCCGATCCAGTGGTTGATACCCGCCATCAGGAACAGCCCGCACAATGTCAGCGACACGCTGAACCCGCCGATGCCGAGCAGTATCATCGCGCGGCGGCCATGCCGGTCGGACCGGTTCGCCCAGAACGGCGCGGCGATCACCCACAGCAGCGCGGACACCGAAAACGCGCCCGCCACCGCGCTGTCGGCGACGCCCAGCGACCGGCCGAGCGCGGGCAGCACCGATTGCAGCGCGGTATTGCCCGCCGCGATCGTCAGCATGACGAGGAACATCAGCGCGAAGCGACGATCGATCCGCGCATCCTCGCGACCGGTGCCGGTCATGGCCGCGCCCAGTCATAGTCGCGCTCGACCCGTGCGACGGTGACGCGGTAGCGGTCATACCAGAGCGCCCGCCCGCGCTCGCGAATCGCGGCATGGTCGGGATCGTCGCGCCACGCGATCGCCGCGGCGTCGTCCGCCCAATAGCTGATCGTGATCCCCAGTCCGGCTTCGTCGCGCACGCTGTCGATCCCGCGATAGCCGGGCTGCGTCGCGGCGAGCGCCTGCATCGCGGCGGCGGCCGCGGCATAGCCGGCGGGGTCGGTGCCGTTACGGTTCGACATGAAAATGACCGCCGTCTGGCCCGTCCGCTCGTCGTGCATGCCCAATGCTTAAGCCAAGCCCGGGGGTTGGCAAGCGCGGGTTGCGGCGCCGGGCACTGGTCGCGTTCGGTGCGGTTCGTCGCGTGATGCAACCCGCAGGCCTTGAAACACGTTTTGGAATCCGTGCGACGGGGGGCTTAAAGCCTCGCGTGCGCGCGGGATCCCTGATCGTAAGGAACACGATGCCCAGTCCGACCACAGCCGCCCGGCGCGCGCGCACCCGCCCCGCCGGCGTGCCCTCCCCGTGGCAGATGTTCTTCACCGAATTCCTGAAACACCCTGTCATGGTCGGCTCGATCGTGCCGTCCTCGGACAAGCTGATCCGCAAGATGCTCGGCCGGGTCGACTGGGACAACACCAAGGTGTTCGTCGAATATGGACCCGGCGTCGGCACTTTCTGCCGCCCGATTCTCGACCGCATGGCGCCCGACGCGACGCTGATCGTGATCGACACCAACCCCGATTTCATCCGCTATCTGCGCCACACGATTACCGATCCGCGGTTTTCGGCGGTGCTCGGATCGGCGGCCGATGTCGAAAAGATCGTCGCCGATCACGGCTTCGAATCGGCCGACTATGTCCTGTCGGGCCTGCCCTTTTCGACGCTGCCCCCCGGCGTCGGTCCGGCGATCGCCGCCGGCACGCATTCGGTGCTGCGCAGCGGCGGCGCGTTCCTGGTCTATCAGTTCAGCCCGAAGGTGAAGGACTTCCTCACCCCGCATTTCGAATCGATCGATCACGACATGGAATGGTGGAACGTGCCCCCGGCACAGCTCTACTGGGCCTGGAAGGACTGATCCGTCAGCCGCGCGCGCAGCGCGGCGAGTTCGTCGGGCGAGGCATCGGGTCTCGCTGATGCTTGCTTGCCGGCCCGTAACCGCGCCCGGTCTTTTGCATCGGGCTCGACGCGGCGGACGCGGACTGCGGCCCGGCCGAGGCGCTCGATCCCGAGCAGCCGGGCGGCGCCGCGTGACAGGTCGATCAGCCGCGAGGGCGTGAACGGCCCGCGGTCGTTGATCCGCAGCAGGATCGTCCGGCCGGTGTCGAGCGCAGTGACCTCGACATAACTCGGCAGCGGGAGGACGGTATGCGCGGCAGAAATGCCCTTCACACGAAACCGTTCGCCGTTCGCAGTCTGGTTGCCCGATTCCCGGCCATACCAACTCGCCATGCCGACCGCGTCATAGCCCGGCAGATCGGCGGGCCGGTAGGTCGTGCCGCGCACGCTGTAAGGGCGGCCGATCTTGACCGGGTAGTCGCTGACCGGGCGGTAGCGCGTCGTGCCGCAGCCGGCGAGCATGGCGCACAGTGCAAGGGCGGCCAGCAGGCCGGGCGTATCGGAACGCGGTGCGATTGGGATCATTATCCCTGCTAGCGGACACCCGGTCGAAGCTGAACCCCATTGCGGCGAACCGCCCGCGCGCGGGATCGTAGCGTTTGCTTAACCGCTTTACCCTACGGTTACAGTCTGTTCGAAGGTGCCATGACGCATTTCATTACCCGGTTGAGGCAGCTTCGCCACTCGGATCACGCGGTCGCCGCGGACGTCCGGGCGACTCTGGTCACCTCGCTCTATGCCTCACCCAAGTCGCTGGTGATCGGTGCGTTGACGAGCACGGGTATCGCCACGGTCGTGGCTGTCACGAGTGGCGATCGCTGGCTTGCCGGCTTCGCGGTGCTGATCGGGCTGGTCGCCGCACTGCGGATCATCGGCATCGTCCAGCGCGTGCCCGATCAACAGGGCGCTGACGTATTTGCTGTCGATCGGGGTGCCGCCGAGCGCCCGCGGGCAGGACAGTGGGAGTTTTACTACCGCATCGGCGCCTTCGCCTTTTCCGCGCTGCTTGGCATGTTCGGGCTGCTGACGCTGACCCGGACCGCGGACGGCGTGCTTCATCTCCTCTCGGTGACGACGGCGATCGGCTATGCGGCGGGGATTGCCGGACGCAATGCCGGTCGGCCGACGATCGCGCTCGCGCAGCTTTGCCTCGCGTCGCTGCCGCTCGCGGCGGGGCTCTTGCTGTCGGGTGAGCCGCTCAACGCCGTGCTTGCGATCGTCATCATCCTGTTCGTGCTGGCGATGATCGACATCACGCTGCAGACCTATGAGGCCATCCTCGGCGCGACCATCGCGGCGAGCGAAAAGACCGCGCTCGCCGAACATCACGCCGCATTCGCGCGACGCGACGACCTCACCGGGGTCGCCAACCGCACCGCGTTTCGCGAATGGTTCGAGCGGCGGCTGCACCGACTGGAATCGACCGGCGAGCTCCTGTCGATCCACTGGATCGATCTCGACCGGTTCAAGGAGATCAATGATTCGCTCGGTCACCTGGCGGGCAACGTGCTGCTGACCGAGGTTGCGCAGCGGCTCCAGACCGCGTTCGTCACCGATGGCGGCACCATCGGGGTGGCCGGCGACGCGATCGTCGCGCGGCTGGGCGGCGATGAATTCGCGGTCGTCTGCGCGATCGGCGCGCGCGACGATGCCCGCACGATCGCCGATCACATCCTCGACCTCGTCGCACAGCCGGTGGCCTATGCCGGGCGTCGGCTGACCGTCGGCGCCTCGCTCGGCGTGGCGATCGCACCGATCGACGGGGGCGACGCTGACACGCTGCTCAAACATGCCGATCTCGCGCTCTACCGCGCCAAGGAAAGCGGCCGGGGGGCCTTCTGCTTCTACGAGCCGGTGATGGACGAGAAGATCGAACGGACGCGCGCGCTGACCAGCGACCTGCACGGCGCGATCGCGCGGGGCGAGCTGTGGCTCGCCTTCCAGCCGATCTTTGACCTGGCGACGCACCGCATCCTGTCCTGCGAGACGCTGCTGCGCTGGGACAGTCCGTGCCACGGCAGCGTGTCGCCCGCCGAATTCATCCCGATCGCCGAACAGAGCGGCCTGATCGTCGAGATCGCGCCTGGGTGCTGCGCGAGGCTTGCCGTCACGCGCGCGACTGGCCGGACACGGTACGCGTCGCGGTCAACCTGTCGCCGATCCAGCTCCTGTCGCCCGGGCTCGCCAAGGTGCTGAAGGACGCGCTCGACGCTACCGGGCTCGCGCCGGGGCGGCTCGATCTCGAAGTGACCGAATCGGTGTTGCTCGACGATATCGACGCATCGCTGGCGGCGCTGTCGGCGATCAACCGGATGGCGGTCGGCACCACGCTCGACGATTTCGGCACCGGCTATTCGTCGCTCGGCTATCTCACCAAATTCCCGTTCCAGACGCTCAAGATCGACCGGTCGTTCATCACCGCGCTCGACGACAATCCCGCGTCGATGGCGATCATCCAGACGGTGGTCGATCTGGCCGCGACGCTCGGCATGCAAACCGTCGCCGAGGGTATCGAGACGCCGACCCAGCTCGCGCAGCTGCGCCGCACCCGCTGCACCGCAGTGCAGGGTTTCCTGCTCGCGCGCCCGATGTCGGCAAGCCAGGTGGCGAACCTGCTTGCGACGAAACCCCCAGGATGCGTGCGCTGTCCTGAGGGCCGGGGGCGATGTCCGTCAGCCTTTCGGCTTGTCGAGCAGACGGGTCTGCGCCGCGACGAGCCGCCGCATCAGCTTGAGATCCCCCTCGCTGAGGCGCAACGCGGCGTCCGCCCACAGGTCGACCACCGCCTCGAGCTCATCGAGCGTCAGCGGATTGACCGCGCGCGACGCCTCGTAGATCGCGCAATGCCCGCTGTGGCGACGCCGGTTCTGGCGGATATAGTCCTCGACCACCCGGCGGCCCTGGCCGGGGTCGGCGAGTGCGTGGACGATACCCAGATCATAGAGCTCCTCCGCGCTGTAGTTGCGCCCGCTGAGGATCATCTGCTCGGCCCGCGCCGCGCCGAGACGCCGCGACAGGAAGCAGTGCGCCCCCATGCCGGGGAACAGCCCGAACACGGTCTCGGGAAGCCCGAAACTCGCGCCGCGTTCGGCGACGACGACGTTGAACGACAGCAGCGCCTCAAACCCGCCGCCCAGCGCATCGCCCTCAACCAGACCGATCGTCACGATCGGCAGATCGAGGCCGCGCAGGTTGCGGTGCAGGATCTGCACGCAGGCGCGGCCATATTGGACCAGCGCCTCGCGGTGACCGGCACGGATATGCTGTGCGAACAGGTCGAGATCACCGCCGAGCGAGAAGACGCCGGGGAATCGCGAGCCGAGCACAAGATAGCGAATCGGCATCGCCCCGGAGGTGTGGGCGCTGTGGATATCGGCCTGCCACTGACCAAAGTCCGCGAGCAGCGCAGGGTTGAAGCTCGGCCGCGTCCTTGGCCGCATATAGGTCCACAGCGTGTCGGCCTGCGGGTCGAACGTCACCTCGAGCTGGTCGAGCGCGAACAGCGGCGGGGTAGGGGCGGGGGCCGCGATCCCGGCTGTGGTCGCGGTTGCGGGTCGCGGGGCCGGCGAGAAATGTCGGGCGGGTAAAGCAAGAGTCACTGTGGCATTCCTTTGTAATCGCAGCGCAGTGCTGCACCGCCGAACCTAGGGCACAATGGCGGCGATCCCGCGGGGGCGTGCGCGCGACGCGCGTTAAAATCCGTCTCGCGCGACACCGCGCCGGTGCGCTAGGCGAGGTCGGGGTCAGGGGCGGTCGTGGCGCACGGCCCGCGACCCGGTGCTGGCCCCCGAAACTGGACGTTTGCCGATCATGACAGCGAGATGGATGCAGGCGGGGCTGGCCGGAGCGCTGGTTGCGGGGTTGGGGTTCGCGGCACCATCTGGCGCGGCGCAGACCGGTGTCGCGCCGCCTGTTTCATCGCCGATCGCGCCGGTCGACACCCTGCAGCTCCAGCTCCCCGTCGACGCGGCGATGCAGGACGCGGCGGAATATGCGCGGCGTTTCGGCGTGCCGCTCGATGTCGCGCTCCACCGGATGCGGGCGCAGGCGGCGACGATTCCCGTCACCGATGCGCTGCGCCGCGAATTCGCCGATCGGCTCGCGGGCATCGCGGTCGAGCACGACCCGGCCTACCGGATCATGGTGCTGCTGACCGGCACCGACCCGGTCGCGGACCGCGTCGTCGAGGCGGGGGGGATGAGCGTCCCGCTGGTGTTCCGGACCGGCGCGGCGGCGACGCTCGACCGGATCCTCGGCCAGATCCGGACCTTCCAGGCGGCGATCCGCGCTGCGCTTCCGCATCCCCCCGGCATCGGTGCGGATCAGCGGACGGGTACGCTCGTCGTGATGGTCGCGACCGCGGACCTTGCGCTCGACCGGGATGGCGCGCTCACCGCCAAGTTCGCCGATATGACCGGCGTTCCCGTGCGGATCGAAGCCAGCGATCGCCCGATGCTGCCGATGGCGCTTCAGACGGGCATAACGGCCACGCCGGGCGCACGGTGCCCGGGATCCCCGTGGCGACGATCCCGCCTGCCGACGCAGTGACCGTGATGCCGGATGTCGCGGGCGGGGGGCGGGTGGTCGGGACGGTCGACGGCCGGCGCTATATCTGCACGACGGGATTCGTCGTCACCGATGGCGTCGCGGATGCGATCGCCACCGCCGCGCATTGTCCCGACACGCTCGATTATGTCGGGTGGCCGCCGGCGGGCACGGAGCGGCGGGCGATCGCGCTGCCCTATGTCGGCCAATGGGGCTGGGGGTATCAGGACGTCCAGATCAACCGCGCGCCCGCGCTGCCGGCGACGGCGCCACGGCTGCCCGCCTTCTTTGCCGATACCGCCAAGACCCGGCTCAGGACCGTCGCGACATGGCGCAACCGGACCAGCACGCGCGCGGGCGACTTCGTCTGTCACCGCGGCGAGCGCACCGGCTATAGCTGCGCGCCGGTCGCGATGGTCGATTTCGCCCCCGCGGGCGATCTGTGCGGCGGCGCGTGCCTGCCGACCTGGGTCGCGGTCGAAGGGCCGACGTGCAAGTCGGGTGACAGCGGTGCGCCGGTTTCGAAGGGCAGGTCGCACTCGGCCTCGTCAAGGGCGGCACCTACCGCGCCGATGGCAGCTGCCTCTTCTATTATTACATGTCGACCGACTATCTGCCGCCCGGCTGGACGCTCGCCTATCGCTGAGCGCAGACGCGCAGCCTAGAGGGGCAGTACGAACGCCGCCCCCGGAACCGCGACCCGGGCGACATGCGGCCCGAGCAGCCCGTCCGCGTCGATCGGCAGCAGCGTCACGCATTCGTCCTTCTCGTTCGCGATCACCATCAGGCCCTCGTCCTCCAGCAGCACGAAATGACGCGGATAGGCCGCCCCCGCCGGTGCATGCTGGACCAGCCGCGGGTCGCCTTTCGCGTCGAGCGCGAAGACCGCGATGCTGTCATGCCCGCGGTTGGAAACATAAAGCCGGTCCCCCGCCGCGTTGACCGCCAGATGCGCGACGATGCTCGGACCTTCATACGCCTCCGGCAGCGTCGACACGGTCCTGGCCGCCGAGTACCGACCCTCGCCGCCGACCAAAACGGTCAGCGTGTTCGTAAGTTCGTTGGCAAGATACGCCACCCGCGGCACCTGCGGATGCAGCAGCAGATGGCGTGGCCCCGACCCCGCTGGTGCGTGAAAGGCTGTGCCGGCCGCCCGGACACGGTTGCCGTCCGGCGCCGGCGCCACCGAGAAGGCGCGGATCTCGTCGGTCCCCAGATCGGTTGCATAGAGCCAGCGATCCTCTGCACCGAACCCGACCCAATGCGCGTGAGGGCTAGTCTGACGCTCGCGGTTCGGACCAGATCCGTTATGCGCAAAGACATGCGCTGGCGCGATCGGCAGGCCGTTGGAATCGAGGTCCAGGATCGACACGCTCCCGCTCGCATAATTGGCGACGGCGAGCAGGCTCTGGTCGTGGCTCAGCGCGAGATGACAGGGCGCGTCCCCATCGACCGCCACGCGGGCGATCTGTCGCCATCCGTCGGCGGTGGCGCGATACAGGCCGATCGCGCCATCATCGCGTTCGTCGACGAGATAATGGAGGTCATGGCGCGGCGAATGGACGCCGAAGGACACGTTGATCGCATCGGGATAGGGCGTGCCGGTCGACCAGCCATCGCCGTGTCGCAGCGGATGGAGCCCGCCGCGATTGGTGCCGATCCAGAGGCCGGCGGGTGGGGTCACAGGGCGTTCGCCCCGCGCCGACACCGCCGAGATCCTCCGACCAGCGGGGCCGCGCGGACGCGGCCCCGGGCGATCACTTGCCGCGCAGCGTGTTGAGCAGCGCGATGCCGACGACGCCAACCAGCGCCGCGGTGGCGAACGGACGATCCTTGGCAAACGCACGCGCCTTGTCGGCGAGCGGCGCGACGGTGTCGGTCGCGGTGCCGATCGCCTTGTTCGCGGTGCCTGCGATCTGGTCGGCGACGCCGCCGGCCTGGAGCGAGCTGTCGCCCGTCGCATTGCCTGCTGCCTGCTTCACCGAACCGAGCAGATCCTGGCCTTCACCCTTCAAGGTCGTCGTGTTCATGCTAAACTCCTATGCTGGACGGCATCCGGAACGAATGCGCTCGGACCGCTGAACGGCCGACACGCCAAGATGTGCCATCGACCTGCGCATAAACCGCCCGCGCATGGCTTTGTTGCACAAAGGGCGTTGGGATTCCCTGTGAGGGTCAGGAAGCGTAGGTGGGATGGATGCCAAAACCGACCATGCCGAAGTACCGCACGACGAACTGGAGCGAGTATAACGCAGCGCTGAAGCGCCGCGGGTCGCTGGAGGTCTGGTTTGACCCGGGCATGGATTGGCTGGCAGCCCCGATTGGTCGTCGAGGTCGGCCGATGCGGTTTTCGGACAGCGCGATCAGGGTTTGCCTGACGCTGAAGATAGTGTTCGGACTGCCGCTACGGCAGGTGACGGGACTGGTTGCCAGCCTGCTGAAGCTGGCAAAGCTGGATTGGCCGGTGCCGGATTACACGACGCTATGCCGTCGGCAGAAGACATTGGCGGTGTCACTTGATGGTCGCGCCAGTACGGGTGGTCTGCATTTGCTGGTCGACAGTACCGGGATCAAGATGATGGGCGAAGGCGAATGGAAGACGCGCAAGCACGGCGCTTCCTACCGTCGCCAGTGGCGTAAGGTTCACCTTGGGATCGACGCCGAAACCCTGGAGATCCGGGCCATCGAGGTCACAACCAATGCGATTGGCGACGCCGCGACACTGCCGGATCTGCTGGCGCAAATCCCGACGGACGAACGGATTACGATCGTCGGGGGTGATGGCGCCTACGACACCAGAAAGTGTCGGGCCGCGATCGCAGCCCCGGGGGCGCAGACGCGGTCATTCCCGTACGCCGGGGCGGCCAGCCATGGAAGAAGCCGGCGGCCGGCGCCGATGCTCGCAACGAAACGCTACGCGCGATGAAAAGGCTCGGTCGAACAATCTGGAAGAAGTGGAGCGGCTACCATCGCCGCAGCCTGGTCGAGACGAAGATGCACTGCTTCAAGCTGCTCGGCGAGCGCGTCGCATCGCGCACCTTTGATCGTCAGATTACCGAGCTCAAACTCCGTGCCGCAGTTCTCAATCGATTTTCACAAATAGGAACACCGACCACCATCCGCGTTGCATAGATCTCGTCAGTAAAACCATATTTGTGCTTAATTATCTTTGTGCAACAAAGCCGTTTCGATCTGTCCCTTGTCGGAGGTGAAGCAGGCGAGCGGCACGGGCGCGTTGTGGTTCCAGCTCTACGTCATCCGCGACCGGGCGTCATGCGCGACCTGATCGCCACGGCGAAACGGATCGGCGCGGAAGCGCTCGTCTTCACCGTCGACATGCCGGTCCCGGGCGCGCGGTACCGCGACGCGCATTCCGGCATGTCCGGCGCGGGTGCGCCCCTGAAGCGCGTCCTGCAGGCGATGGGCCGGCCCGGCTGGGCGTGGGACGTCGGGTTGCGCGGGCGGCCGCACAAGCTCGGCAACCTCGAACCCGTGCTCGGCAGCAACAGCGGGCTCAACGACTATATGGGCTGGCTCGGTGCGAACTTCGATCCGTCGATCGGCTGGGCCGATCTCGAATGGATCCGCTCGGCCTGGGATGGGCCGCTGATCATCAAGGGGATCCTCGACGTCGAGGATGCGCGCGAGGCGGTGAAGATCGGCGCGGACGGCATTATCGTCTCGAACCATGGCGGCCGGCAGCTCGACGGCGTGCTGTCGACTGCACGCGCACTGCCGGCGATCGCGGACGCGGTCCGCGGCCAGGTCACGGTGCTGGCGGACTCCGGCGTACGGTCGGGGCTAGACGTCGTGCGGATGCTTGCACTCGGCGCGGAGGGCGTGCTGCTCGGCCGCGCCTGGGTCTATGCGCTGGCCGCGCGGGGCGAGGCCGGGGTCGACCTGCTGTTGACGCTGATCGAACGCGAGATGCGCGTCGCGATGGCGCTGACGGGCGTCCGCCGGATCGCCGATATCGATCGGACCATCCTGGCCTAGGATTGCGGACGACCGCGCTACCCAAGCCCCGCGTTACACGGACCGCGCCGCCTGCCACGCTGCGACGAGAGCGCGGGCGCGGGTGCCGACGACGGCGGCGGTGTCGCCCGGCTTGTAGAGCGCGCCACCGACGCCGATCCCCTCGGCACCCGCCGCCAGCCAATCGGCGAGATTGTCCGCCCCGGTGCCGCCGACCGCCCAGACGCGGACAGTCTTCGGCAGGATCTCGCGCACCGCCTTCAGATAGGCGGGCCCGAACGCGACCGCGGGGAACAGCTTCAGGCGTCGTGCACCCGCGGCGATCGCCTGGAACGCCTCGGTCGGCGTGGCGAACCCGGGCAGTGGGCTCGAGCCCGAGTTCGACGCCGCGGGCGATGACGGCGGGGTTCGTGTTGGGCGTCACCATGATCGTACCGCCGGTCGCGGCCAGCGCCTCGACCGCAGCGATGTCGAGCACCGTCCCCCCGCCGATCGCGGCCCGATCGCCGAACGCCTGCTGCAGCATGCGGATGCTCGTCGCCGGGTCTGGCGAGTTGAACGGCACCTCGATCAGGCGGATGCCGGCGTCGACCAGAGCCTCGCCGATCGCCAGCACCTCGTCGGGTGCCACACCGCGCAGGATGGCGACGATGGGCGCAGTGCCCGATGCGAGCAGATCATCGACGGTCATGGTGTCTCCAGCAAGGCAAGGCCGGCAAGCGCACAGGCTTCGCCGGTATGAACGGTAGCGCCGAGGCCGCGCGCCGCGAGCACCCGGTTGTAGCGGTCGGCGAGCGCCGGATCACCGATCAGTGTGATGGTGCCAGTGGCCGCGGGCAGGATCTCGGCGATCTCGGCACCGATGACCAGCCCGGACAGGAACCCCAGCGCCCAGCGGCCGCTGGCGCCCGTGCGCAGTTGCGCTGCCCGCGTCTCGAACAGCGCGCCGAGCAGATGCCCGCCCTCCGAGATGCGGTCGAGGCCCGCACCGAAACCGATGGCTTCATCCTCGGGCGCGCCATCATCCGCCGCCGCACGCGTCAACGTCGAATGCCGCCGCAGCAGCGCGAACAGCTCGCCCGTCACGAACGTCTGGAACCCGGTCACCCGGCCATCCTCGACGGTCGCCCATTTGCTGTGCGTACCGGGCAGCGCGATCAGATGACGTCCGGCCGCAAGACCGGGCACAAGCGCCATCGCACCGAAGATCTGCGTTTCCTCGCCGCGCATCACATCGGGTGCGCCAGCCCCGCGCGTGCAGGCAAGCCCCGCGCCGATCGTGACGGGGATCCGGTCGACCATCGCACGCGCCGATCCCGCCGCCCAGATCGCCGGATCCGCAGGACAGTCGACATAGGGAATCTCGATCCAGCCGTTACGCGACCCCACCATGCCGCAGAGATGGATCGCGCGCGGATCCGATATCACGCGCCAGCGTGCGAGCGCGGTGCGCAGCACCTGCTTGGGCGTCTGGTCGCCAAGGTCCCCGATACCGGGCCCCGCCGCGCGATCGACGACCGCACCGTCCTCGATCCGGTAGAGCCGCAGGTTGCTCGTGCCCCAGTCGCCAGCGACGGTATAGCTCATCGACCGCGCCTGAGGTGGCTGAGGGCGAATGGCGAACCCGTTGCGATCACCCGATCGGGCGAAATCAAACGCTTTTCCAGAACCGGGCTCCCGTTCGCAGCCGACGCTGATCCGCGCGACGCCTATTACTAATCCTATAATTATGTGCGACGAAGAAGCAATTGCCTCGCTGTTCTCGCAATGGACCGGCCTGGCCCACGTTCAATTCGGCCTGACGTACCTGATCTGCAACGAGAATGACCGACAGGGGAGGAAGACATGGGCAAGCTATTGCTGGCCGCGCTCGCGGCGACGACGAGTGTGCTAGGCGTCGGCACCGCCGATGCCCGCCCGCGCTGGACCGAGGCGCAGGCCAGGGCCTGGTACGCGAGGCAGCCCTGGCTGGTGGGCGCGAACTACACCCCCGCCTCCGCGATCAACCAGCTCGAAATGTGGCAGGCGGCGACCTGGGATCCCAAGCCGATCGATCACGAACTCGGCCTCGCCCAAGGGATCGGGATGAACACGATGCGCGTGTTCCTCCACGACCAGCTCTGGGTCCAGGATCCCGAAGGCTTCAAGCGCCGCATCGACGCGTTCCTGACGATCGCGCAGGCGCACGGCATCCGCCCGCTGTTCGTGCTGTTCGACAGCTGCTGGGATCCCGATCCGAAGCTCGGGCCACAGCATCCGCCGATTCCCGGCGTCCACAATTCGGGCTGGGTGCAGGGTCCGGGCCTGCCGGGGTTGCGCGACCGGAGCCGCTACCCCGCGTACAAGGCCTATGTGCAGGGGATCGTCGGGGCGTTCGCGAAAGACGATCGCATCCTGGGCTGGGACGTCTGGAACGAACCCGACAATGGCGCCGATCAGTATAAGGGCCAGGAGGGCAAGGAACCGCTCGTCCGCGCGCTGCTGGCGCAGGCGTTCGACTGGGCGCGCGATGCCGACCCGTCACAGCTGCTGACGTCGGGCGTGTGGCAGCATGACGACTGGACCCCGACCGGTGGCAAGCTGTCGCCGATGGAGACGCTCCAGCTCGGCCAGTCCGACGTCATCAGCTTACACGACTACAGCTGGCCAGAGACGTTCGAGGCGCGCGTGCGTCAGCTGCTGCCGTACAACCGGCCGATCCTGTGCACCGAATATATGGCGCGCGGCAACGGATCGACGTTCGACGGCTCGCTGCCGATCGCCAAGCGCTACAATGTCGCGATGATGAACTGGGGGTTCGTCGATGGAAAGACGCAGACGCGGCTGCCCTTGGACAGCTGGAAGAAGCCCTATGTGCTGGAGGAGCCGACGATCTGGTTCTACGAGGTCTTCCGCACCGACGGCACGCCGTATCGCAAGGCGGAGACCGACCTGATCCGCCGGCTGAGCGCGGCACCAAAGACCGTGGTTCCCGGCGAACCCGGCGCACATTGGCGCTGACGCCGATCGGGTCTCAGGGCAGCGACGACGCCGCGCGACCCCAGTCGTTCGGCGTGCAACCCAGATCGAGCTCGAGCGTCCCGCCCTGCAGGATCGCGGCCTGCGACACGAACGGCGTGTCGAGCGGTCGCCCGTTGAGCTGCGCCGCGCGGATATAGCGCGTCCCCGTCCCCTGTCCGCGCGCGACTATGGTGAACGTCCGACCGCTCTCGAGCGTGATCCGGCTCCGCGGCTGGTGTGGCGCGTGAAGATAATAGAGGTCGCTGCCGAGCTTCGGGAACAGACCGAGGCGGTTGAACACGTAATGCGAACTCATCGCGCCGCTGTCTTCGTCGCCGGGATAGGCGTCCGCGGTAAACCGCCGGAAGACGATATCGGCATATTTGCTCGCCAGATCGGGCCGGCCGACCTCGCTGAACAGCCAGGGCGTCGAGAAGGACGGCTCGTTGGTGAAGTCGATCAGCCCCGCATCGAACGCATGCTGCAACCGCCGCGTGAACGCCGCGCGCCCGCCCATGATCGCGACCATGCCCGGAACGTCGTGGACCGCGGCATAGGAGTAGATCCAGCCCGTCCCCTCGTAAAAGCCGAAATTGTCGTGCGTCTTGCCGTCCCAGCCGCGCTTGGGATCGTTCGGCTGGAAACGTCCGTCGGCAAAGCGTGGCCCCACGAACCCGGTATAGCCGTCGCTCGCCGCGCGCGGATCCCAGACGTTGCGCCAGTTCCGCGCGCGCGTCTCGAGCAGCGCGGCTTCGGCCGCATGCCCCGTGCCTGCCGCGACCTTCGCCGCGTAATAGTCGTTGAGCGCCATGCCCATCGTCGCCGACCCCGAGCGTGACCGCTGCGGCGTCCCCTCGGGGCTGCGATCGTCGACCGCGAAATAGCCGTCGACCAGATAGCGCGGCCGGCGCCGCTCGAACGCGTTGAACAGGACGACGTCCGCCGCCTTCTTCCAGTCGACGCCGGGGACACCGCGCAGGAACCCCTCGCCGAGCACATTGTCGACCTCGTCGCCCGCTTGGCCGACATGGAAATTGCGCCCGGCGATGAACGCGGTATCCGCCGCGCCATAGCGTTCCCACGTCCGCACGAACGATCCGATCACGCCCGCATAGGCCTTGGGCCGGATCAGCGACATCAGCGGGAAGAGCGTGTGATACGTGTCCCACAGCGTATAGTGATCGTCATAGAGCGGCGACGCGCGCTCGCTGTCCGCTTGGTCCTGCGTCCGGTCGCGTGGCTGGATGACGCTGTGGTAGAGCGCGGTGTAGAAGCGCCGCCGGTCCGCCGGGCCGGCCCCGTCAATCGTGATCCGCCCGAGCGCGTCGTTCCACGCCTTGCCCGCCGCGCTGCGAACCGCGGCCATGTCCCAGCCGGGCAGGTCCTGTGCGAGCAGCGCTTCGGCGCGCGCCGCGCTGGCGAAGGAAACCGCGATCTTCATCGTCACGGGCTCGCGACCCGCGCTGCCGAACGTCCACCAGGCGCGCAGCGGCTGGTCGGCGGGCGCGCTCGCGCGCGTCGCGCCGGGGGGTGCGGACGTGGCGCGTTCGACTCCCCAGGCGGTCGGCTTCGCGTCGACCCTGGCGACGAACCAAATATCGACCTCCGCGGGCGACCAGTAATGCCGGGTGCGGACGCGGCCGACGATCTTGCCCTGCTCGGGAAATAGCGTCACCTCGGATCCCGCGGTGCCGAGCTCGCCCATGATCTTGCGCGTCACGTCGAACAGCAGATGCGCGTCGCCGCTGTCCGGAAAGGTGAAGCGGTACAGCGCAGCATGGTGCGCGGGCGCGATCTCGACGTCGGTGTCATAGCGCGCGAGCGTCACGCGGTAGCCGTCCGCCCGCGCGCGTTCGTCGCGCTTGGGCGAGAGATGCTCCGCCTCGGTCGTCGCGAGCGGCCCCGTCTGCGGCGAGACGAGGAACGTGCCATAGCTCGGCACCCCGCCCGACCCCTGCGTATGCAGCTGCGCGAACCCGCTCAGCGGTGCGGCGCGGTCATAGCCTGCATTGCTGGTCGCCGCGGTGATCGTGTTCGGGCTGGGGTGGATCGACCCCGCGGGCAGCGTCGGCCCCGGGATCGTGTCGCCCTCGTCGTCGTCCCCGGTACCGATCAGGGGATCGACATAGTCGCTGAGCGGCAGGGGATCGCGACCCGGCCCCAGTGCGGCTGGTGCGGCCGCCGCAAGCGCCACGCCGATGCCGATCGCGCGCAGCACTGTGCAGGCCGCCGCGCCGCGGCGCGCCGTCATCGCTTCGCCGGAGTCGCACGCGCCTCCGCGGTCAGCACGAGTTCGGCGGCGAGCAGCGCGCCCTCCTGATCCTGCGCGACCGACGTGCGTTCGACCAGGTCGGTCACGAACTGCGGTCCGAACGGCAGCGGCACCTTCGAGCAATCGAGATAGCGCGTGCCCTTCTTGTCCGCGATCAGCAGGTGGTTGCCGCCCGGACGTCCCGCGATGTCGACGTATTTGCGGAGCTCGATATAGCCCTCGGTGCCGAGGATGAAGAGGCGGCCGTCGCCCCAGGTCGACAGGCCGTCGGGCGTGAACCAGTCGACGCGGACATAGCCCGCACCGCCATCGCCGCTCAGCATCATGTCGCCGAAATCCTCGAACTTGGGATGCGCGGGATTGCCGAAATTGCCCGTCTGCGACGCGAGCACCTGCGCGCGCTTGCTGCCCGTCAGATAGACGAACTGGTCCGCCTGGTGGCTGCCGACATCGGTCAGAATGCCGCCGTTGCGCGCCGGGTCCCAGAACCAGTCGGGACGGCTCGGTGCGGACAGGCGGTGCGGCGCGAGGTTGATCGTCTGGATCACGCGCCCGATCGCGCCGTCATGGACGAGCTGCCCCGCCATCACCGCGGCGGGCACCTCGAGCCGCTCGGAATACATGATCGCGAACTTGCGTCCCGTCTCGCGGATCGCGCGGCGGACATCGGCGAGCTGCTTGAGCGTCACGACCGCGGCCTTGTCGCTCAGATAATCCTTGCCGGCGCGCATCACGCGGATGCCCAGCGGCGCGCGCAGCACGGGGATCGCTGCGCTGCACACCAGCTTGATCGCGCGGTCGTCGAGGATCTCCTGCTCGGACCGTGCCAGCTTGATGTCGCCATAGCGTTTGCGGAACATCGCGATCTGCTTGGGATCGGTCGCGTAGAAGGCGGTCAGCACGCCGCCGCCGCGGATCACCGCGTCGGTGATGCCATAGATATGGTTGTGGTCCATCCCGATCACCGCGAACGGCACGCGGTATTTGGCTTCGGGCGCGGGCTTGGCCACCGCCCCCTCGGTCGGCGCGTCGCCGCGCGTGGCGGATTGCGCGAACGCGTCGGCAGCGAAGCCCGCGGCCAGTCCGGCGGTCAGTCCGAGCCCGAGAAGTCCCCGGCGGTTGGTGTCGCTCACAGCTCTATCCCCTTTCAGATCGCGACCAGGTTCGTCGGCCAGGTCATTGCTTGGTTGCTGTCCATCGCCTGCTCGCCGAGCAGCGACGCGACGCTCGCCTGATAGGCCTGGCGCAACAGGCCGGGCAGCGGCTTGCCCGCGCGCACCGCCTCGCCAAAGCCCTCGAACTGCAGCATCGTCTCGTCATATTCGCCCCAGCCAAGCGACTCGCCGGGTGTCGTCACGGGCAGCTCGGGGAACCAGGTCGCGCCGCCGATCGGCACCGTGCGCTTGTGGCCGCGCGCGACGTCCTTGTGCATCCGCTGCAACGCCAGAACCTTGGCAGGCACTTCCTGATAGATGCGTCCCAGCTCGGGCTCGATCGTCCCCTTGCTGCCCTGGATCTGCTCCTCGCAGCCATAACGCGCATTGTTGAGCAGCGAGGTGTAGATCAGTTTCCGCCCGCCGCTATATTCGTAGATCAGCGCGACATGGTCATAGACCTCGCGGCCGTCCTTCCAGAAACAGATGCTGCCCGACCCGATCACCCGCGTCGGCACCGCGTCGAGAAACCAGTTACCGACCTGAAGCTGATGCGTCGCGAGCTCGGTCATCAGCCCTGCCGACCGGTCGCGGTACAGCCGCCAGTTGATCTGCCGGTCGTTCGCATCGGCAGGCACCGCGCGGCGCCAGGCATTGTTGCGGTGCCAGCTCGCGCGGATCTGTGTCAGCGTGCCGATCTCGCCCGCGCGCGCGCGCTTCAGTGCGTTGAGGTAGGTCGGGTGGAACATCCGCTGATGCCCGATCTGAAGGATCTTGCCCGCCGCCTTGGCGTGCGTGATCATCGCGCCGCAATCGGCGATCGTCCGCGCCATCGCCTTTTCGCACCAGACGTGCAGCCCGGCGTCGAACGCGTCGAAGCAGAGCTTCGCATGCGTGTCGAGCGGCGTCGCGATGACCACCGCGTCGATCCCGCGCGCATCGAGCATCGCGCGGTGATCGGCAAAGCGCCGCGCGGTCGGCGCCCATTGCTGCGCCTTGACGAGGTTCGGCGCATAGCTGTCGCAGATCGCGACGACCGTGCAGTTGCGCGACTTGGCGATGTTCTGGATCAGCGCGCGGCCGCGGTCGCCCGTGCCGATCACGCCCAGCCGCACCGGGTTCGACTTGACCGGCTCGGCGCCCGCCGC
>NZ_JRVI01000080.1:0-14267 GCF_000783375.1 Sphingomonas sp. Ant20 | reverse complement strand
AGTCTGGGCCCCCGCCTTCGCGGGGGAACATTGGGGTACGGCCTGCGCCTTGCCTCACACTCTACACCGCCCCGGCGGAGGCCGGGGGCCAGTTGGGTGAAGCTTCGCGCATGAATCGCACCGCTATCCCAGCTGGGCCCCGGCCTTCGCCGGGGGTGGTGGCTTTATGCGGCGCCTGTGGCCTTGGCGTTCGCATAGGCCTGCGTGCCTTGTGTCAGCACGACGTCGCCGGGTTCGATCCGGGCGACGGGGATGTCTGGCTGGGCCTTCAGTTCCTCGTACAGCGGTGCGAAATCGGTCTCGACCGTCAGGCGCAGCAGTTCGTCGAAGCTCGGGATGACGAAGTAATTCTGCTGGAAATCGTCGATCCGGTACTCCGTCCGCATAACCCGCGCGAGGTCGAGGGCGATGCGGTTGGGGCTAGGGTCGTCGAGCGCGAAGCGGGTTTCGGCGAAGCTCGAGACGATGCCCGAGCCGTAGATGCGAAGCCCCTCGGGCTCGGCGATCAGGCCGAATTCGACCGTGTACCAGTAGAGCCGGCCGAGATATTTGAGCGCGTCGAGCCCGAGCGCGCGCTGGCCGCCGCGGCCATAGGCGGCGAGGTAGTCGGCGAAGACCGGGTCGGCGAGCATCGGCACATGCCCGAACACGTCGTGGAAGACGTCGGGTTCCTGGAGATAGTCGAGCTGGTCGGGACGGCGGATGAAATTGCCCGCGACGAAGCGGCGATTGGCCATGTGATCGAAAAACACGTCGTCGGGGACGAGGCCGGGCACCGCGACGACCGACCAGCCGGTGAGCTTCATCAGCCGTTCGGACAGTTCCTCGAAATCGGGAATGCCGGGCTTCGAGAGTTTCAGCACGTCGAGCCCGCGCAGCCACGCGTTCGAGGCGCGACCGGGGAGCAGTTTCGACTGGCGCGCGAACAGCGTGTCCCAGGTCGCATGATCCTCGGCGGTATAGCTCGACCAGTTTTGCGGGATCGTCCAGTCGGGTGCCCCTTCGGGCGGCGTGCTGAGCACGTGCGTTTCTTCTAGCATGGCCATCGTCTAGCATGACCGAATGACAACGGAAACGCGCTGGATTCATTGGTCGTTAAGGATCCTTGCGGTCGTCCTCGCACTGGCTGCGAGCTATGCGGTGGCGGGGCTGGTTGGCGGGGCGATCCCGACCAACCGGGACTGGCGCCCTCCCCCGCGCGGCATCCGCATCTTCGTCGAGAGCAACGGGGTGCATACCGGGATCATCGTCCCGAAGGTCGCGGCCGGGGTGGACTGGCGCGGGTTTGCCCGGCCCGGCGACCTGCGCGACCCGCGTTATGCCGCGTTCGATCACCTTGCGATCGGCTGGGGGGAGAAGGCGTTCTTCCTCGAGACGCCGACCTGGGCGGACGTGAAGCTGCGGACCGTGCTGGCGTCGGCGACCGGCAGCGACGCGGTGCTGCTGCACGTCGAACATCTCGCCGCGCCGGTGACGGGTAGCGATGTGCGCGCGGTGATGCTGAGCGAGCGCGAGTATCGGCGGCTGGCGGGGTATATCGCGGCGACGATCCGGCCGGGGGGGGCGGGCCTATCCGGCTATGCCGGCTATGACGCGTTCTACGACGCGCGGGGGCATTATAGCGGGGTGGCGACGTGCAATGCGTGGACGGGGGATGCGCTGCGGTTCGCAGGCGTGCGGGTCGGGTGGTGGACGCCGTTTCCGGCTACGGTGATGTGGTGGTTTTGAAGGGTTGCCCCCCCTTTGTGTCCCCGCGAAGGCGGGGACACAGACTGGGCTCCCGCCTTCGCGGGAGAACAGGAAGCGGGAGGGATTTCACCTTACCACCCCGGCGGAGGCCGGGGCCCAGTTGGGGGACGTTGCTGACTGAGGGCAGCGCTAGGTTACTTCCGTTTCCCAACTGGGCCCCGGCCTTCGCCGGGGTGGTGTTTTTTGGTGGGCTATCACTCCCCCGCGCGATAGCCTGATATTGCCCACATTCGCCGCGCCGGGGGTCCTTCCTGCAGCGTTTGGCGAGTTCCTTGCGCTGCTTGCCCTCCTCGGCCTCCTGCTTGCGCATCTTGCGGCCGTAATTGCGGTCCGATTCCTCCTGGCTGGTGGTGGTCCAGTCGACCGCCTTGCCCGCGACCTGGAACGGCGCCTTCACGATCGCGTCGCGGTGCTGATGCAGCCCGCGGTCATCAGGGGCAGGATCGCCAGAACGGGAAGAACCTTACGCATCTACTTCACTCCCGCGCGCAGCCGATCGCGCGCCTGCGCCCCGTATAGCGGAAAATCGGTGAAGAATCCGTCGATACCTTGCGCGAGCCCGGCGTCGATCTCCGCGGCGATGTCGGCGTGCGCGGCGGGGTCGGTGCCGCGGCGGAAGCGGTCGGGGACGAACATGTTTTCCGCGCGGTAGGTCCAGGGATGGACGCGCAGCCCCGCGGCATGCGCGTCGGCGACGAGCGGCGACGGCGTCGTGCCCGCCCACAGCATGCCCTTGTTCGGGCCGATGCCGTAGGCATAGCCCGCCACCGCCTTCAGGCCCGCGGGCGTGATCATCGCGGCATAGCTAGGCTGCGCAGCGTCGGCGGGGCCGCCCTCACCGTCGATCAGCTGGATCAGCCGCACCCGCGTCACCGCATGGAGGCGCTGGAGGTTCTTCACCTCGAACGACTGGATGAACACCGGTGCCGTCGCCGAATCCCAGCCGGCCGCCTTCAGCTGCGCGATCAGCAGCAGGTCGGTCGGATGGCCGATGCCGGCGAAATAGGTCGGGTGCTTGGTCTCGGGATAGATGCCGATCGTGCGGCCCGTCTCGGCGGAGCGCCGCTTGGCGAGCGCGATGATCTCGGCGAGCGTCGGGATCTCGAACCGGCCGTCATAGGCGGTGTTGGCGGAGCGGAGTTTCGGCAGCCGCTCCTTCGCGCGCAGCGTCTTCAGCTCGGCGAGCGTGAAATCCTCGACGAACCAGCCGGTAAGACTCTGCCCGTCGATCGTCTTCGTCGTGCGGCGGCTGGCGAATTCGGGATGGTCGGCGACGTCGGTCGTGTCGGCGATCGCGTTTTCGTGCCGTGCGACGAGCACGTCGTCTTTCGTCGGGACGAGGTCGGGCTCGATGAAGTCCGCGCCTGATCGATCGCGAGGTCGTAGGCGGCGAGCGTATGTTCGGGCCGGAGCCCGCTCGCACCGCGGTGCGCGATCACGATCGGGGGTGTCGAGGGAGGATTTTTCGGTGTCATCGCAACAGATTGCCCGCCAGCGACGCCAAGCACCAGTGCGGCAATCCGTGAGAGCCAATCGCAATAGGAAACCATTCGGCGCATCGGCGTTCAGTCCTCATAATTCCCGGTTCCAGAAGGGGCGACCCCATGCATTTCACGATCAATGGTCAATCATATGACGCCGAGCCCGATATCCGCACCTCGGTGCTCGACCTGTGCCGCGAGCATCTTGGCCTCACCGGCTCGAAAAAGGGCTGCGACCACGGCCAGTGCGGGGCGTGTACCGTCCTGATCAACGGCCGCCGCGTCAATTCCTGCCTGACGCTCGCGGTCATGCACCAGGATGACGAGATCACGACGATCGAGGGTCTGGGCCAGCCGGGCAACCTTCATGCGCTGCAGGATGCGTTCGTGCGGCATGACGGTTACCAGTGCGGCTATTGCACGCCCGGCCAGATCTGCTCGGCGGTCGGGATGCTCGACGAGGTCAAGAAGGGCTGGGCCAGCCACGCCTCGGGCGACCTGACCGATCCGAAGTTCGACGATGCCGAGATTTCGGAGCGGATGAGCGGCAATCTGTGCCGTTGCGCTGCCTATCCGAACATCGTCGATGCGATCCGTGAAGTCGGCGACACCGCGCCCAAGGGCCGGTCCGCGGACGAGAAGGATGCGGCGATGGACGCCGATGCGCGCGGGGAGATGGTAGCATGAAGACCTTCACCTATGAGAAACCCGCGACCCCCGAGGCCGCGGTCCGGGATGCCGGGACGACCGGCGCGCGGTTCATCGCGGGCGGGACCAACCTGCTCGACCTGATGAAGCTGCAGGTCGAGACGCCCGACACGCTCGTCGACATCAGCCGCCTCGATCTGGCGAAGATCGAGGAGCGCGAGGATGGCGGGCTGACGATCGGTGCGCTGGTGCCGAACAGCGACCTTGCCGCCGACCGCCGCGTCGTCGCGAAGTACGAGGTGCTGAGCCGCGCCCTGCTCGCGGGCGCATCGGGCCAGCTGCGCAACAAGGCGTCGACCGGGGGCAACATGCTCCAGCGGACGCGCTGCTATTATTTCTACGACACCGCCGCCGCGTGCAACAAGCGCGAGCCCGGCAGCGGCTGTTCGGCGATCGGCGGCTTCAACCGCATCCTCGCGGTGCTCGGCACGAGCGAGCAGTGCATCGCGACTCATCCGAGCGACATGGCGGTCGCGATGCGCGCGCTCGACGCGACGATCGTGACGCTGAAGGCGGACGGCGATCGCCGGCGCATCTCGGTGCACGAATTCTACCGCCTGCCGGGATCGACGCCCGAGATCGAGACCGTGCTCGAGACGGGTGAGCTGATCACGCATATCGAGCTGCCCGCACCGCCCAAGGGCAAGCAGGCCTATCGCAAGGTGCGCGATCGTGCGTCCTACGCCTTCGCGCTCGTCTCGGTCGCGGCCGTGGTCGACGTGCAGGACGGCGTGATCGCGTCCGCCTCGCTCGCGTTCGGCGGGCTCGGGCCGATGCCGTGGCGCAATCCGGCGGTCGAGGCCGCGCTGGTCGGCAAGGCGCCGTCGGACGAGGCCTTCGAGGCCGCGGCGACCGCCTTGCTCGCCGATGCCAAGGGCTATGGCTCGAACGACTTCAAGATCCCCCTCGCGCGTCGCACGCTTATCGCGACGCTGCGCACCGTAACGGGAGCATAATCATGTTCGGTTTTGGAACCACCAACAGCCTGACGATGGACAAGCCGCATCCGGACAGTCTTCTGGACAGCGGCGTCCAGGGCGTCATCGGCAAGCCGCTCGACCGCATCGACGGTCCGCTGAAGGTCAGCGGCACCGCGACCTATGCGGCGGAATATCAGTTCGACGACATGGCCTACGGCGTGCTCGTCGGTACGAAGATCTCTGCGGGCAAGGTCGTGTCGATCGACGTCGACGCGGTGAAGAGCATCCCCGGCGTGCTCGACGTCGTCACCGACTTCGACCAGTTCATCCGCGTGTCCGCACAGGGCGGCGCGACCGATGCACCGACTCAGGGCGTCAAGGACATCGCGTTCTTCGGCCAGATCGTCGCGATCGTGCTCGCCGAGAGCTTCGAGGTCGCACGCGATGCGGCGGCCCGCCTGCCGATCGTCTATGACGAAGCGGAGGGCCAGTATGACTTCGCCGCGCACCGCGACGAGACGCGGACGCCCCCCGACGATGCCGCCCCTGCGCATTTCAAGCAGGGCGATGTCGACACGGCGATGGCCGACGCGGCGGTGACGGTCGATTCGACCTATGTCACGCCGAGCCAGAATTCGGCGGCGATGGAGCCGCATGCCTCGACCGCGGTATGGGAAGAGGACGGCTCACTGACGCTGTACGGCGCCTATCAGATGCCGACGTCCGACGCGCAGCAGCTCGCCAAGTCGCTCGGCCTGTCGGAGAAGAAGGTCCGGATCGTCGCGCGCTATATCGGCGGCGGGTTCGGGTCGAAGCTCGGCATCGCGCCCGAGAGCGTCGCGGCGGCGATCGCCGCCAAGCAGCTCGGCCGTCCGGTCAAGGCGGTCATGTCGCGCCCGCAGGTGTTCGAGGCGACCGTGCGTCGCTCGAACACCGAGCAGCGCGTCCGGCTCGCGGCCAATGCCGAGGGCAAGCTGACCGCGATCGGGCACGAGACGCTCGCGTCGAACCAGTCGACCGAGGACTATTTCGAGCCCGCGGGCATCGGTACGCACCTGCTCTATGGCGGCGAGAACCGGCTGATCACGCATGAGCTGGTCGACGTGAACCTCGTCCTGTCGGGATCGATGCGCGCGCCGGGCGAAGCGGTCGGGATGCTCGCGCTCGAGGGTGCGATGGACGAGCTCGCCGAAAAGCTCGACATGGATCCGATCGAGCTGCGCAAGCGCAACGATCCGCGGATCGATCCGGAGAAGGACGTCCCCTATTCGTCGCGCAACCTGACGCGCGCGCTCGACGAGGGTGCGGCCCGGTTCGGTTGGGACAAGCGCCAGAAGGCGGGCTCGCGCCGCGAGGGCGAGTGGCTGATCGGCATGGGCGTCGCGTCCGCCGTGCGCGGCAACATGATGATGGAATCGTCCGCCAAGGTCGAAATCCATCCCGACGGCACCGCGACCGTATCGTCGGCGATGACCGATATCGGCACGGGCAGCTACACGATCCTCGCGCAGATCGCGTCGGAGATCCTGGGCATCCCGGTCGAGAACATCACCATGTCGCTGGGCGATACCAACGATCCCCCCGCGGCAGGTTCGGGCGGGTCCTGGGGTGCGGCCTCTTCGGGGACCGCGGTCTATCTCGCCTGCGAGATGCTGCGCGGCAAGATCGCCAAGGCGATGGGCGTCGACGAGGACGGCCTGACGCTGAAGGACGGCAAGGCGATCGGCGACAACCGCTCGACCCCGATCGGCGAGCTGGTCGGCAAGGGTCTCGAGGCGACCGGGCATATCAAGCCGGGCAAGCAGGAGAAGGAGACGTCGCAGGCAGGCTTCGGCGCGCATTTCGCCGAGGTCGCGGTCAACGTCATCACCGGCGAGACGCGCGTGCGGCGGATGCTCGGGTCGTTCGCGGCGGGGCGCGTGCTCAACGCGAAGACCGCGCGGTCGCAGTGCCTGGGCGGCATGACCTTCGGCATCGGCACCGCGCTGACCGAGGATCTGATCCACGACACGCGCACCGGCAAGCTGGTGAACCACGATCTCGGCGAATATCACGTGCCGGCCAATGCGGACGTGCCGCAGATGGACGTCCACTTCGTCGACGAGCGCGACATCCATGCGAACCCGATCCACGCCAAGGGGATTGGCGAGCTGGGGATTTCGGGCGCGGGCGCCGCGGTTGCGAATGCGGTGTATAATGCGACGGGGATCCGGGTGCGGGAGTTCCCGATTACGTTGGACAAGCTGTTGGATCAGTTGCCGGCCGTCTGACCTGTTCCCCCGCGGAGGCGGGGGCCCAGGGGTCACGGGCGGTGTCGCTTGTGACCCTGGATCCCCGCCTTCGCGGGGAAACAGGTGGAGTGGGCGCCACCTTCCCTACTACCACCCCGGCGAAGGCCGGGGCCCAGTTGGGGGACTTTCCTGGCAGCGGATCGTCCTTCGTTATGACGACCTTACCAACTGGGCCCCGGCCTCCGCCGGGGTGGTGGTGAGGGGACGGCAGCGAGCCTCGCGTGAGCCGGGCTGGCGTGGCACCGGCCTGCGTCGGGGTTGCGCTGAGACCACGCCGCCACCCTCGTCAAACACCCCCGCCCCCCCTATCTCAGACCCTCCACACCCGAGGACGAGCCTATGACCGACCATGTAATGGACGCCACGTTTCGCCCGGCCGGGCTCGACCGGGCGACGCAGGGGGTTCTCGGGCGCGGGATTGATCGGGTCGAGGGGCCGGCCAAGGTCACCGGCGTCGCCGATTATGCCTATGAGGGCACGCCCGAGCGGATCGCCTATGCCGCGATCGTCGGTACACCGGTCGGCAGCGGCCGGATCCTCAGCATCGATGCGAGCGCGGCCGAGGCGATGCCCGGCGTGATCGCGGTGCTCCACGGCGATCCGCGCATGCCTGCGGGCGAGTCCAATTCGAGCGCGCTGCCGCTGCTCGACACCGACGTCATCCTTCATCTCGGCCAGCCCGTCGCAGTCGTCGTCGCCGAGGACCAGGCGATCGCGCGCGATGCCGCAGCGCTCGTCCGCGTCGAGACCGAGGCGGGCGAGGACCGGTTCGACGTCGAGGCACAGCCGGTCGATACCGATCCGGCGATCGGCTTCGTGCCGCCGGTCGACATGGGCGACCTCGATGCGGCGATGCGCGACGCGGCCGTGACGCTCGATGCGACCTATACGACGCCGGTGCATTTCCCCGCTGCGCTCGAACCGCACGCGACCACCGCCTGGTGGGACGGCGACCGGCTGACGGTGCGGTCGAGCAACCAGGTGATCGGCGCCGCGCGCAAGACGATCGCCAAGGTGCTCAAGATCGATGCCGACAAGGTCCGCGTGCTCGCGCCCTATGTCGGTGGCGGCTTTGGCGGCAAGACCGGCGTCGGCCCCGAGGCGATCCTCGCCGCGATCGCCGCGGAGGCGGTCGGACGCCCGGTCAAGATCGCGCTGCCGCGGCGCCAGACCGCCTATGTCGTCCACCACCGCTCGCATACGACGCAGCGCATCCGCATCGCCGCGGACGAACGCGGCGTGATCCAGGGCATGGGGCATGAGAGCGTCGCCGCGCAGAATGATGACGCGCCGTTCCTCGAACCCGTGCCGTTCGGGACGATCCCGCTCTATCGCGGCGAGTCCCGGCGGTTCAGGACCGACCTCGTCCGCGTCGACCTGCCCGCGAGCGGTGCGGTCCGCGCGCCGGGCGAGGCGGTCGGCACGTTCGGCGTCGAATGCGCGATGGACGAGCTCGCGGTCCAGCTCGGGATCGACCCGATCGAGCTGCGCCGCCGCAACGAGCCCGATTGCGATCCGGGCAGCGGCAAGCCCTTCTCCACGCGGCGCATGCTCCACTGCTACACGCAAGGCGCCGAGCGGTTCGGCTGGCCCGCCGCCGTCCCCGCGCCCGCATCGGTGCGCGAGGGGGAATGGCTGATCGGGATCGGCATGGCGGCCAGCCTGCGCGGCAATTTCACCGTGCAGGCGCAGGCGCGCGTGCGGCTCGAGGCGGACGGCCGCGCTGCGGTCGAATGCGACATGACAGATATCGGCACCGGCACCTACACGATCCTGGCACAGGCCGCGGGCGAGATGCTCGGGCTACCGGTCGCGGACGTGGACGTCCGGCTGGGCGACACCGACTTCCCGCCGACCGCGGGGTCGGGCGGGTCGTTCGGTGCAGGCAGCGCGGTGTCCGCGGTGGTGCTGGCGTGCGAGGACATCCTCGCCGAGCTCGCGCTCCGGATGAACGCGGCGCCCGAGGAGCTGAGCCTCAAGGACGGGTGCGTCAGCGCGGGCGGGCGGCAGGTGAAGCTTGCCGACCTGCTGCGCGGGGCGCCGATCGTCGCGACGGGCAAGACCGGGCCGGGCAAGGAGAGCAAGCGGACCAGCCAGGCGAGCCATGGCGCGCATTTCGTCGAGGTCGCGGTCAACGCGGTCAGCGGCGAGGTGCGGGTGCGGCGGATGCTCGGTGTGTTCGACGTCGGCCGCGTGCTCAACCGCAAGACCGCGACCAGCCAGATCATCGGCGGCATGGCCTGGGGCATCGCCTATGCGCTGACCGAGGAGGGCGTCGTCGACACGCGCACCGGCGCGTTCGTGAACCCCGATTTCGGCGAATATCACGTCGCGGTGAACGCCGACATTCCGCAGCTCGAGGCCTATTTCATCGAGGAGATCGACGATTCGGCGAACCCTGCGGGCGCCAAGGGGGTCGGCGAGCTCGGCATTTCGGGTGCGGGCGCGGCGGTCGCCAACGCGATCTACAATGCGACGGGGGTGCGGGTGCGCGATTTCCCGGTGACGCTCGACAAGCTGCTCGAGGGCTTGCCCGCGGTATAACGTCTGTTCCCACGCCGATGCGGAGGAACGAGAAGAGAGAGAAGACATGGCCGAAAACGATAGCGTGATTGCCGCGGCAAAGACCTGGAAGGGCGAGAAGATGGCGATCGCCACGGTCGTCTCGACCTGGGGCTCGGCGCCGCGTCCCAAGGGGAGCCACATGCTGGTCCACGAGGACGGCCGGTTCGAAGGCTCCGTCTCGGGCGGCTGTGTCGAGAGCGACATCCTCGCCACCGCTGCGACGTAATCGCGGGCGCGCCGTTCCAGCTGCGGAACTACGGTGTCGCGGATGCGGCGGCGTGGGAAGTCGGCCTGCCCTGCGGCGGCGAGATCGCGGTGATGGTCCAGCCGGTGTCCGCCGAGGGCTTCGACCCCGAATTGTTCGACCGGATCGCCGAGGCGCGCGACCAGGGCGATGCGCTGACCGTCACCACCGATCTCGCCACCGGGCACAGCGATGCGCGGCCGGCGGAGACGGGCGAGGTGTTCGTCAACCGCTATGATCCGCCGCGCCGCCTGCTGATCGTCGGCGCGGTGCAGATCGCGCAGGCGCTGGCGGGTCTCGCACGCGAACTGGGGATCGCGACGGTCGTGATCGACCCGCGCGCGCGCTTCCTGACCGACGAGCGCTTTCCCGGCGTCACGCTCGACGATCGCTGGCCCGACGAGGCGATCGCCGCGCTGCGCCCGGGTCCGTCGACCGCAGTCGTGACGCTGAGCCACGACATCAAGATCGACGACCCCGCGCTGATCGCCGCGCTGGCGAGCGACGCCGCCTATGTCGGTGCGCTCGGCAGCCGCAAGAGCCATGCGGCGCGGCGCGAGCGGCTGGCCGCGGCGGGCGTGACCCCTGAGAATATCGACCGGATCGACGCGCCCGTCGGGATCGACATCGGCGCGATCGGGCCGTCCGAGATTGCGCTGTCGGTCGCCGCCGCCATGATCGGAGCCTTCCATGATCGCCGCTGAAGACGTCGTCCTCATCCTGCTCGCCGCGGGTCGCTCGCAGCGGTTCGGCATCCCGAACAAGCTCGAGGTGCCGTTCCTCAACAAGCCGGTCGGGCTCCACGTCGTCACCGCGTTCGAGGCGATCCCGTTCCGCGACCGGCTGGTCGTCACCGATGGCTGCACGCTCGATTTCGCGAGCCATGGCTATGCGGTGGTGCATAACGACGATCCCGCGGCGGGGATGGCGCAGTCGGTCAAGCTGGGCGTGCAGCGCGCCAAGGACGACGGCGCGCAGGCGGTCCTGATCGCGCTGGCCGACATGCCGCGCGTGACCGCGGCGCATGTCTACCGGATGCTCGACGCCGCCGACAGCGCGGATGCGGTGGTCGCGTCGAGCGACGGGGTGAAGCCGTCGCCCCCTGCCCTGTTCGCCCGCGACCGGTTCGATTTCCTGCTCTCGCTCGACGGCGATGCGGGTGCCCGCGACCTGGTGAAGGCGGGGCGGCACGTGGTGACTGCGCCGGCCGAGCTGATCGACATCGACACGCCCGAGGATCTGGAGCGGCTGCAGGCGCTGGTCCATGACCCGCGCGCGGCGATCACTCGTGCCTTAACGCGTCGATAGGGTTCATCGCGGCGGCGCGGCGTGCGGGGAAATAGCCGAAGACGACGCCGATCACCGCGGAGATTCCGAACGCGAACAGGTTGATCTCGGGCACGAACAGCCACTGAACCTTGATCAACGGCGCGATGATCGCGATCGCCAGCTGTGCGATCACCAGCCCGATCAGCCCGCCCAGGCACGACAGCACGATCGCCTCGACGAGGAACTGCAACAGCACCTCGCGCGCCACCGCGCCGATCGCGAGCCGGATGCCGATCTCGCGCGTGCGTTCGGTCACCGATACCAGCATGATGTTCATGATCCCGATCCCGCCGACGACTAGGCTGATCCCCGCGACCGCCGCGACGATGCCGGTCAGCAACGTCGTCGTGCCGGTCAGCGTGTCGGAAATCTGCTTGGTGTCGAAGATGTTGAAGTCATCCTCCTTGCCCGCGGTGATCGTCCGGCGTTCGCGCAGCAGGTCGGTGATCGACGCCTGCACGGTCGCGGTCGAGAATTTCTGGTCGACGCCCACCAGCATCAGGCGGATGTCGCGATTGCCCGTAAAGCGGCGCTGCACCGCCTTGATCGGCATGATGACCACGTCGTCCTGATCGCCGCCGAACCCCGCCTGCCCGCGCGTCGACAGCACGCCGATCACGTCGCAGCTGATCGCGCCGATCCGCATGCGAAGGCCCACCGCGTCGCCGCCGCGGAACAGGTTGGTGCGTACGGTATTGCCGATGATGCACACCGCCTTGCCCGAGGCTTCCTCGACCGGCGTGAAGATCCGCCCGGTCGCCAGCGGCCAGGGCTGGACCTGGAAATAGGCGCTGGTGGTGCCGTTGATCGTCGTCGACCAGTTGGCGCCTTCATAGATCGCGGTGGCGGTCGCCTGCGCCTGGGGGGCGACCGCGGTGACGCCGGCGATCTGGTTGGCGACCGCGGTGACGTCCTCGGGCTTGAAATCGGGCGGCCGCGGTCCGCCGCCGCCGCGGCCGAAGCCCTGGCCCGGCCGGATCTGGAGGATGTTGGTGCCGAGCGCGGAGATCGACTGCTGTACCGCGGCGGTCGTCGCCTTGCCGAGCGTGACCATCGTCACGACCGCCCCGACGCCGATGACGATGCCGAGGATGGTCAGGAACGACCGCAGGATATGGCGGCGGATCGAGCGCAGCGCGAGCGAGAGGGTGGTGCCGAACATGACTTAAAGCCCCTCCCCTTCAGGAGTGTCGGATCGGCCATGCCCCCGGCATGGCCTGAAGGATGCGGGGCATCCTTCACCCGGCACTGGGTTGGGGTGGGGCAGCCGCCAGCGTGCCCGCGCCGGCAACGCCTGCGCGACGGAAAGGATGTGGAGCAGAACGCCTTCGGCATTCTCCATCACGTCGGTGTTGCCGACCCTTATGGTCGTGAAGCCCAGTTGCTGCATCAGGGCGTCCCTGTTTCGATCGATGTCGGGATCGTGGGTGTGGCCATCGACTTCGACGATCAGCCCGGTGGCCGGGCAGAAGAAATCGACGATCCTCGTGCCGAGTACGGCCTGGCGGCGGAACTTGAAGCCGCCGAGCTGGCTGTTCGAGAGGCCGCGCCACAGGCGTTTTTCGGGTTCTGTTGGGTCGCGACGCATGTGCGTTGCTCGCTTGGCGAGTGTGGTTCCCCACCCCCAACCCCTCCCCTGAAGGGGAGGGGCTTATCGGGGGGTTGGGCCATCACGACTCGACCCTTTCGCCTTGCTCGTGGCGGCTTTCGATGCGTTCGACCAGGCCGTCCTTGAAGTGCACGACGGTGCGCGCGAAGGCGGCCATGTCGGGTTCGTGGGTGACCATCAGGACGGTGATGTTCTGTTCGGCGTTGAGCCGCGTCAGCAGCTGCATGATCTCGACCGAGCGTTCGCTGTCGAGATTGCCGGTCGGTTCGTCCGCGAGCAGCACGTCGGGGTTCGTCACCAGCGCGCGCGCGATCGCGACGCGCTGTTGCTGGCCGCCGGACAGCTCGGCGGGGGTGTGGTCCCACCAGTCGGCGAGCCCGACCGTGTCGAGGCTGGCCATCGCCGCCGCGCGGCGCGCGCGCTTCTCGTCGCCGCGGTACAGGAGCGGCAGCTCGACATTCTCGAGCGCGGAGGTGCGCGAGAGGAGGTTGAACCCCTGAAACACGAAGCCGAGATATTTGCGGCGGAGCAGCGCGCGCTGGTCGCGGTCGAGCGTCTCGACATGATGGCCGCGGAACAGGAAGGTCCCCGCGCTCGGCACGTCGAGACAGCCGAGGATGTTCATCGTCGTCGACTTGCCCGACCCCGACGGGCCCATCACCGCGACGAAATCGCCGCCGGCAATGTCGAGGTCGACGCCTTTCAGCGCCTGGAACATCGTCGCGCCCGCGCCGTACGTCTTGGTGACGCCGCGCAGCGAGATCAGGGGCGGATTACTGGCCACCGCCCCCGCCCTTGCTCGCGCCACCGCCGCGACGGCCACCGCCACCGCGCTTCGTCTCGTCCGAGCCGCTCGCGAGCTGGCCGGTGATGACCTGCGCGCCGGGCTGGAGATTGCCCGACAGCACCTCGGTCATCGTCCCGTTGGTGTCGCCGGTGGTGATCTGCACCGGCTGCGGCGTGCCGTCGGCGCCCTTCACATCAGTTTGTCTCGGTCGCCACACGGGCGACGAGCGTCGCGGTGCGCCTCCCCCTCCCGCTCCGCCGACGTAATTCCTTCCGATGCAGCCTTGTGCGCATCAACAGCCTTCCCTTTCGACCGCTGGCAGACCGGTCGAACCCATGCCCCACCGTCCGACACGGTGTGGCATGTGCCCCCCTCAGTCTGCCACTCCAGACGCATGGAGCTCCCGCGCGGTCGTATGCAGCGATCGGCGCCAATATTCGGGCAGCCACGGTATGACTAAGCTTCGTGAAGCCGTGACGATCGAGAACACCCTGTACCGGGTGCTCGGTACGGCTCACCATAGCGCGCCCGCCGAGTTCACCGGCGCGCCGAAAGTTATCCTCCGTGCGCGATCGGATCCCGAC